>NZ_CP032133.1 GCF_002165375.2 Acinetobacter chinensis | reverse complement strand
GATATGCACTTTCAAATTTCGTATTTGAGCGAATATAGAGAAGTGCTGCCTGGAGAAAACAAAAAATGGGCCAAACTCGATTACTGACGAATATCATTCAGCGTAAAGTCATGTTGCCAGAAGAAATGTCACCATCAATGCAACGAGACAATTTTGAAGTTGCACTGACTGATTTTGAAAAGCATGCCATCATCAAATGTTTATTTAAAGCGGATAACCAGCGTTCTACTGAATGTTGGAGTGTGCGGGAAATTGCAAACTTTATTGGGAATTGCACAGAAGATCAAAATATCAATTTGTGTATCTTGTATTGGAAAGATATACACGGCAACATCTATATTATCGATGGGGCGCATCGTCTTTCGAGTATTTATGCGTGGGTCAAGAGATATTTTGCAGATGAACAAGCCACTCAAGCGCCTAATTTTAGCGATCAACAAAAAGAAGATATTCGTGACCTGCGAAATCATTTAGGGGATCTGGCTGACTTCCAAAAAATTTGTATTGATCCTAAATTTGCAGAACAAAAATCTAAATTAGACGATATTAAAATCAGTTTCCGGCAAGTGCTTGGTACTCCAGAAGATGCACGACGCGTATTCCAATCGATTAACTCAGATACTAAACGCCTGGATAAATATGAGGAATATCATCTAAGAAGTCGGGGAAGTGATGCATATTATGCGATCTATGCTTGTTGTTATATCAATGACAATAAATCCAATTTAGAAGAGCTTCAATATACACGTTTAAATGCGCTCATCGAGTTGGGGGAGAGGATCCATCAGCTGCTTTTCTCTACCATCTTATTAGATACTGAAATGAGTCATGGCAAAAAAATTGGCTTGGTCAATGAGCTCATGAATATCATCGCGGGTGATCGGATTCATAATATCATGAGCCTGAATCAGGGTGAACGCGTTGAAAAGATCATGTCACATCTGTTTACGGCCCTTTGCAGAATGGCCACTCCTGTAAAAAATACTGGGGTTCCGAGTTTGGGCTTACATCCGTTCTTATATTTTTATAAGGACCAGCGTTTTCAAATTACTTCCTTTCTAGCATGGTTTTCAATTGTGTTTGAAATTCATGAAAGTCGCATGCAGATTCATCATCGAACGATTAGTTTCAAGGACTTCACCCGGGTACGCCGTAGTATTGAGTTCTTGATCGCCAATTTCCCCGTGGCGACCACCGAAACGGTCGGCAAGTTCGGCAGTGGTATCAAGGGCTATGATCGGCTACAAATTGTCTATAAAGCCTTTATTTGCTTAAGTTTGGAAATGGAGGTTGATTTTGATGATGAGGAATGCCTGAATACATTTATTCTGTCCATGTCTAAGGCCTTCAAATACATAAACTTTAATGAGTTTTATGTTGAAAGATTTTTGGGGAATTATGATGATACGGTCGTGAAGCATGTGGTGGGATATGTGGAGTCGATTAGTCCAATCTCGCGCTCAAAGCCCAAATCCTTTTCAGCATTAACCAAAAGTTTACTTAAGCACAATTTTCTGGTGGGTAATCATAACTTTTGCCTCATTTGTGATGGATTAATCTATCTTGATTCTACTGAATCGGATCATAAAATTGCCAAAGCCGTTGGTGGGCAAGGGGTGCTAGAGAATGGTCTGCTGGTTCATCCAATCTGTAATAGAATGAAATCAGATCTCAGCTTAGAAGAGATCAGAGCGGATTTGTTTGGTGAGTTATTGTATTAATCAGCAGGGCTATGTTTTTGTGTTCTCAAGTGTGTTAATTAATGATAAATCACATGATTTAACTTTTGATCTATTTTGCCAATGTGGTTTTTTTAATTCAGTAGACCTCTTGCGAAAGTATAGTTTTATCTAATTTTTGAATTGGCTAAAGCCTCATAAAATATAGCTTTTGGCTGCTTAAAATTTGACTAACGCAAGAAGTCTAATGCAGAATCATAGTTAGAAGCTAGCTGTAGTTTCTGAATGATCGTCAAGATCCTTAGTTTTGCCCATAGATTCCCTCTATGGGTATTTTTTTGATCAAAAATCATGTGTAGATGCCCTAGAATAAACCTTTTAGCATTTCATAAGCAATCAAGATTAAGCCTGACACCATCAGCACCACAAAAATGAGTTCCACTCTAGTTAACATAGTAATTCCATTTACTTTTCACCCAATTTATGTGGCAAATAAGTCGTAGTAGCAATGACATAACATGACATAGAAAATAATCAAAAAGACAGAATTTGGATTTTTATATTCAAGGTGAATTATTAAGATAATTGTGAAAACTTCATAGGAACTTCTTTTTTCTCAATGAAAATGTTATATCCTTAGAGTCTGCATGATCCATTTGAAGCGAGAATTTTATGAAAAAAGTTATTGGTATGAGAAATAGCCGTACTGAAGCCTTTAAAATCGTAAAAGCTTCATTTGCCGTAGATAATTTGGTTGTAGATAATAAAGGCTTACAAGCAATTAATGACTATGTGACGGGTTCTAAGACATTTGAACAAGCCAGAAATACACTCGTTGAAATGTACCGTGTACGATAAAAATGTTTTTTGATGATGCACTACATTATTATCTGACGGAAGAAGATTTTTATGATGATCCATTAGAGGAGATATCGCGATGCATACGCGGAAGGCAATAACGGAGGCGCTTCAAAAACTCGGAGTCCAAACCGGTGACCTCTTGATGGTGCATGCCTCACTTAAAGCGATTGGTCCGGTCGAAGGAGGAGCGGAGACGGTCGTTGCCGCGTTACGCTCCGCGGTTGGGCCGACTGGCACTGTGATGGGATACGCGTCGTGGGACCGATCACCCTACGAGGAGACTCTGAATGGCGCTCGGCTGGATGACGAAGCCCGCCGTACCTGGCTGCCGTTCGATCCCGCAACAGCCGGGACTTACCGTGGGTTCGGCCTGCTGAATCAATTTCTGGTTCAAGCCCCCGGCGCGCGGCGCAGCGCGCACCCCGATGCATCGATGGTCGCGGTTGGTCCGCTGGCTGAAACGCTGACGGAGCCTCACGAACTCGGTCACGCCTTGGGGGAAGGATCGCCCGTCGAGCGGTTCGTTCGCCTTGGCGGGAAGGCCCTGCTGTTGGGTGCGCCGCTAAACTCCGTTACCGCATTGCACTACGCCGAGGCGGTTGCCGATATCCCCAACAAACGGTGGGTGACGTATGAGATGCCGATGCTTGGAAGAGACGGTGAAGTCGCCTGGAAAACGGCATCGGATTACGATTCAAACGGCATTCTCGATTGCTTTGCTATCGAAGGAAAGCCGGATGCGGTTGAAACTATAGCAAATGCTTACGTGAAGCTCGGTCGCCATCGAGAAGGTGTCGTGGGCTTTGCTCAGTGCTACCTGTTCGACGCGCAGGACATCGTGACGTTCGGCGTCACCTATCTTGAGAAGCATTTCGGAACCACTCCGATCGTGCCTCCGCACGAGGCCGTCGAGCGCTCTTGCGAGCCTTCAGGTTAGAGGCCGTCGACAATGATAATCTGGATCAACGGACCTTTCGGCGCCGGAAAGACGACGCTCGCTAAGCGGCTGCGCGATCGGCGTTCCAAATCGCTGATCTTTGACCCCGAGGAAATCGGGTTCGTGGTGAAAGAAACGGTCCCCATGCCAGCGAGCGGAGACTATCAGGATCTCCCCTTGTGGAGGGGACTTACGATCGCGGCGGTCAGGGAGATTCGAAGGAATTACTCGCAGGACATCATCATCCCAATGACGCTCGTGCACCCGGACTATCTGACTGAGATACTCGACGGGGTAAGGCGGATCGACGATCAGCTGCTGCACATCTTTCTGACGCTCAACGAGGACCTATTGCGTCACCGGATCGCGAACCAGACCATGCATCCTGACCCGAATCGAAATGCGGAGATTCGAGAGTGGCGATTAGCGAATGTCGCCCGATGCTTGGCCGCAAGGGAACGGCTTCCATGCACAACCCGTGTTCTCGATAGTGGTGCACACACCAGCGATGAACTCGCAGCGATGGTGCTCGACGGAATCGATGGGCGCACCTGATCGCCTTCGACGCCTGCGCAAAGCGTAGCGCGAGGGTGGCGGGCTCACGACCAAACGCCCAGAGGTCGATCATCGCAGGGATGTTTGGCTTTGTGGTGCGGACGACGGGACTCGAACCCGTACTCTCACAGAGAAGCAGATTTTCGTACCACCTCGACTTTCGCCGCCGTCTGATGACGTTCGTGGTCTGGACTGTCCCTTCGCCATTGCCCGAAGGCTTTAGGCGCCGCCCGTCCAGTCTCTACACCTTCCCCCGAAGGGGCTTGGCTCGGGATTGGCTTAGGGTATTGCCCGTTAGCGTTCCCCGACTTTGAGCGGTTCTACTCCGCGGATTTCCCCGCGGGCACTCCAATTTTAAAGTCTGCTGCGTCTACCGATTTCGCCACGTCCGCCTTTTTTCGCCGTTCCTAGCGCTCGTGCGATGCACCTATGTTGCACCTAGCGCCGAATCGTTCTTCGTCATCCTGAAAAACCACGTCTCCTAAAGCCTTGCATAGCTTATCTTTTCTCCACCACGAACTTTTTTGTGGGATGGTAGAAAAAAAGACTTTTTAAGTCCGCTGGCTTGCCAGGCCTTGTTAGCTTGTACGGTCATGGTTATCGGGTAAAGAATATTGACGGCATCGCTGGTGTCGGTGGCTGAAAAGCCGGCTCCCATCAGGGCAATAGCCATTTCAGATGCAGGCGTACAGGGCAATGGTCAACAGCTACAGCCTGTCTGACGATTCCGGCGTCATGGCTGCGGCGGCTATCACGCATTTTTTGTTCGGTCAGGCGGTGTTTTCGTACCTCAATGGTTGGAGCGTGTTGATCGGACCTGGTACAGGTTTGGACAGCACGGGCTGCAAATACGCAAGGGATTTAATGGGCCTGGTGGCGTTCACGGCTTTTATCGTGACGTTTCTGTTCAGGGGCTACTCATAATCTCGTGGCTCGGCGGTTCCCGGCACACCATGACAGTAAGGAAGGACCCTGTGTCTCAACTCTCCCAGCTTCGAAGCCCCGCCGCCGTGCAGGCTGCCATCGATGAGTTCGTGCAACTGGGCCGCACGAAATTCCTGGCGCGCCACGGCTACGGCAAGTCCCGCGACTTCCTGGTACGTGATCCGAAGACCGGCACCGATTGCGATTCCAAGGCCATCGCCGGTGTGGCCTTCGGCAAGCAATTTCCCGAGCAGGGCCCGCTCACTGCTGACAGCTTCTCCGGTGGCGAGGCGACCGTCGTTCCGGCGCTGACGCGGCTCGGGTTTCGCATCATTCGCATCGGCGAAGACTGGTCCGAAGAAGAGGTCCTGGCCACGGTCGAAGACTATTTCGACATGCTGCGTGCCGAGGCGGCTGGGGAGCCGTACAACAAGTCCGAGCACAACCAGGCACTGCGCCAACTGCTGAACGGTCGCAGCAAGTCTTCAGTCGAGCTCAAGCACCAGAACATTAGCGCCGTACTCGATGCCCTGGGCCTGCCCTATATCAACGGCTACAAGCCACGCGGCAACAGCCAACTGCTGCTGCGTAAATCCGTACACGCCTACGTTCTGGAACATCAGCAGACGGTCGGCGCTCTTGTCGATGCCCTGGAGGAGGTAAAACTTCCGGGTGACAAAACCTACCGAGCGGCTTTGGTAGAACCACCCGCCCGTGAAGTGCTTGTGCGTACCCCGGCATCTCTACGGCAACGCCTACCGCGAAAGTTCGATTATGCCGCTCGCGATGAAGCCAACCGCAAGCTGGGCCGGGCAGGGGAGCAGTGGGTGATTGGCTACGAACAGCAACGCCTGACCGAGCTCGGCCACCCAGAGCTTTTTCAGCGGCTGGATTGGGTGTCCGACACCCAGGGAGACGGTGCGGGGTTCGACATCCTGTCGTTCGAAGAGGACGCCCATGAGCGCTTCATCGAGGTGAAAACCACCAATGGCGGGGTAGGCTCGTCTTTCTTGGTCAGCCACAACGAACTCGAATTCTCCAAGGAGGCGGGCGATCAATTCCATCTGTATCGCGTGTTCCAGTTTCGGGACGGTCCGCGCCTGTTCACGCTACCCGGCGACCTCAGCCAACATGTGCATCTCAAGCCGACGGACTACCGGGCGAGTTTCCGGAGTTTGGTGGGGTAAAGGCAGGGTTCTGTTGAGCCGAATGGCTGTGTGCGGCCGATTCTGTTGAAAAAGTAGCGGCCTCCCCATGCCGTTGGCAAAATTGCTTTGTCAGCGAGCGTGGGGGCGAACAGCATGATGGGACAGTTACCGGGAGGACAGCAGCGCCTGTTCTACTCGTTCAATCTGGAAGATCACGTCCCGGCCCAACATCTCCTGCGCAGCATCGACCAGTGCTTGGATCTCAGTGATCTACGTGCCTACCTGGCAGATTTCTATAGCCCCATCGGGCGTCCCTCGATTGACCCGGAGTTGATGGTGCGCATGCTGGTCGTCGGCTACTTGCTATGGCATTCGTTCCGAGCGGCGATTGTGCGAAGAGGTGCACCTGAACCTGGCCTATCGCTGGTTCTGCCGGTTGGGTCTGGAAGACGAAGTCCCCAATCACTCGACCTTCTCGAAGAATCGCCATGGGCGTTTTCGTGACAGCGATCTATTCCGCTGGTTATTCAATGAGGTGCTGCGGCGCTGCATGGCAGCCGGCCTAGTCAAGGGTGAAGGTTTCGCCGTCGACGCCAGCATCATTAAGGCGGATGCCAGCCGGCAACGTGGGGTGGCGGGAGATGAGGTCGATTGGAACGATCCAAAGCTCAGCAGCCGCGCAGTGCGCGAGTACCTCGAAGCCCTTGATGAAGAGGCGCTGGCTGAGGCTCTTCCCAAGAAAATTTCGCTCACTGATCCTCAGTCCCGTTGGACAGCAGCGCCAGGTGGCCCGGCCTTTTTTGCCTACTCCACGAATTACCTGATCGACACTGAGCACGGTGTGATCATGGACGTGGAAGCTACCCCGGCGCACCGTACCGCCGAAGTCGATTCGACTAGGACGATGGTCGAGCGTGTCGAGGCGCAGTTCGATCTCACACCGGAACGCCTTATCGGCGATACCGCTTATGGCACCGCCCCGATGCTGGCCTGGATGGTCGAAGAAAAGGACATCGAACCGCATGTGCCGGTGTGGGACAAGACCGAGCGCAAGGACGACAGCCTCTCCAGTAACGACTTTCACTGGAGTCAGGACGCCAATGAATATCGCTGCCCAGCCGGCAAACCGCTACGCAGTGAATGGCGCGCCTTCACCCAGCAAAGGTCGCGGGTAACTAAGGCCAAAACCGTCATTTACCGCTCCAGCCAAACCGACTGCGCCACCTGCCCGTTGAAAGCGAAATGCTGCCCCAACACGCCGAATCGGAAGATCGTCCGCAGCATCCATGAGGCTGCCCGCGACGTGGCTCGACGCATCGCCAAGACACCGGAGTACCTCGTCTCTCGCTGCGAACGAAAGAAGGTGGAGATGCTTTTCGCCCACCTCAAACGGATCATGAAACTCGACCGTTTACGACTGCGTGGCCTAACGGGTGCCACTGACGAATTCACCTTGGCTGCGATGGTGCAGAACCTGCGCCGCATGGCCAAGCTTTTGCCTCAAGGGCCACCGCTGACGGGATAGGTATGCCTGCTACGAGCAGAAACCCTCAAATTAACCCTTAAACCTGAGCAAGGACGCTCAGTGAAACGCCGGAAGGCAACTTGAAGTGGCTTGCAGCCACTTCGACAGCAGGCACACCTGATCGGCAGGCTGCCGCTAAAGCTACTTTTTCAACAGAATCGGCCGATTTGTGCCGGTCGTCAAGGACCGCTTCGGATCACTCTCAACCGGATCGCGGGCCAGCTGATTTGCTAAAACCCGCGCCAAACTCAACGAAGGATTTCGCATGATCCGTTTTTTTTGGCGATCACGCTCGGCCTGATGGTTGGCTGCTCGTCGAGTTCAAGTTCGATCTGATCAGTGAGCGGTAGCGCAAGTGGATCGCCTCAGCCAAGCAGCGTTGTTGCCGGCGGCCGGAAGAAAGCCTTGAACTAGTAGCGGAAAGGATGAAACTTTATTTTTACGATTCTCAGCATTTTCCAAGGTTGAGCGAAAATTAGGATGATACTTTAATGATTCCGGCCTCCATCCCCACAAAACGCTTGCAGATGGCAGAATTGAAATAAGTCATTGTTTTAAATGGATTTTTGCAGGAATTGCTACGTTGCAGGGTCCTGTAGTTAGGATGACACTTTATTTTCCTCCCACACCATTTGCAACGGTTAGGCAACAAGCATTAAGTGTAATGAATAACCAAGATATAGAAACGCTATGCCTGTACTTAAAAAAGCAAAAACGCACGGTAGAAGAATATCAATGGCAATATTATGATGATCAAAACGGGTTAATTGAGCAGTTATTAAGGCCCGTGTTTCTATGTCTTGAATGCCAAGCAGGTAAAGGCTCAGAAGCATTAGTGACCCAGCTCAAAACCACAAAAACAGAACTATTAGCAGGTAATACATTGCAAACAATGGATAGTACACTTATCCAACAAAAACATCGTCCATGGTTAATTAACAAGGATGTTGTTCATCCACAGCGATACGAATGGTTGCTTTACCGTCAACTGGCTTCTCGGCTTAATGGTCGAATTTACTTATCAAACGTCACTAAATATCGTGCGCTAGAAGACGACTTAATTGCATCGTCAATACAGCCTGATCTATTGGCATCATCAACATTGGAAAAGCTAAAGCAGCCGATTCAGAAGCTACTGCAAGTAAAACAAATACGCTTAACAACATCCCTAGAAGATGTTGCTCGTCACATTGATAATGGTGATAACCGCAATGTGATCATGAAGAGCCGAAGTGGCACACGATGGCGACTGCCAGTTAAAGGCTCCCAATCACTTGTCAACAACCCTTTCTTTAAACAAATGATCCCCGTCAGTATTGCTGATGTGTTGCGTTATGTTGAACAAGAAACCAACTTTATGCAATGCTTCGCACACGTGCTGCCAATACAAAAACAAGTAGGCGCCAATCAGGATGATTTATTGGCTATTCTAATTGCGAATGCGACACATCGCGGCGTATATGGGATGGCACAAATATCTGATCGCAGTTATGAGCATCTAAGCACTATACAAGCTAATTATATTAGGCCTGAAACCTTGCAAGAGGCTAGTGATATCATCAATAACGCAGTAGCGGCACTCCCTATTTTCCGCCACTATCACATCCAAGAAGACGTCCTGCACGCCAGTACCGATGGGCAAAAATTTGAAACTCACCTTGAGACTTTTAAAACTCGCTACTCCTCGAAATACTTCGGCACCAACAAAGGTATTACGGCCATGACGTTAGTTGCCAATCATAGTGCGTTAAATGCCCGTATCATAGGATCTAATGAGCATGAGTCCCATTATATTTACGACTTACTACAATCTAATACTAGTGATCTTAAGCCAGATGTCCTCTCAACCGACACCCATGGTGTTAATCATGTTAATTATGCCTTATTGGATTTATGCGGTTATAGTTTTGCGCCTAGGTATGCTCAGTTCACCAGTGTGATCAATGACCTATTTAACGTAACTGAAAGCGACGACGGAAACACGCATCTGGCGCTGAAAAAGCCGATAAAAATGAATGTGATTGAAGAAGGCTGGCAGGATATTCAGCGTATTGTGTTATCCCTTCAAGAAAAACGCACAACACAGGCATTGCTAGTACGCAAATTATCTGGTTATCCATCTAGACACCCTATATTACAAGCATTAACGGAATATAATAGGCTCATCAAAGCCCAATATTTACTTGATTATATTGATGATGCAAGTCTGCGCCAATATGTTCAACGAGCACTGAACCGAGGCGAAGCCTGGCATTTCCTCAGGCGAGCTATTGCATCGGTCAATCGTGACCAGTTCCGTGGAAAAAACGAATCAGAAATAGTCGTCTGGAACGAGTGTGCCCGTTTGACGGCAAATGCTATTATCTACTTTAACTCGATGATCCTAAGTCATCTATTACTGCACTTTGAAGAAGTTGGTGACGAGGAAAAAGCAGCAATAACTCGACAAGTATCACCCGTTGCATGGCAGAACATTAATCTGAGCGGCACTTATCAGTTCGCTAGTAACCGCAAACTACCTGATTTACAGGAAATAACTAGGCCTATTGTTGAAAATGAAGTCTAAAATGAAAGGTAACCCAGCTCCACAAGCCATTAACTGCGAGGGTTGTGGCGATTTATGTTACTTTAGAGGGGAAAATCCCTAGAACCCCAAGAAGGGGCCAATGTCCCGGTCTATGTACTCGAATACCTGCTGGGGATGTACTGTGCCTCGGATGATCCAGAGATCATTGAACAGGGACTACGTAACGTAAAGACGGTTCTGGCAGAGAACTATGTACGACCTGATGAAGCCGAGAAGGTGAAATCCCTGGTTCGTGAACGTGGCAGTTATAAGGTCATTGATCGGGTGACCGTAAAGCTGAATGAGCGTAAGGACAAATACGAAGCCTCCTTTAGTAATCTGGGTATCAAAGATGCCGAAATCTCGGCAGGCATCGTTAAAGAGTATGAAAAATTACTTGTTGGTGGTATCTGGGTCATTGCTACGCTCAGTTATTATTTTGAAGAAGGACAAACCAATTCTCCATTTGGGGTGAGTTTACTCAAGCCGATTCAAATGCCGAATATGAATATGGATGAACTTTTCAGTGGCAGAGCAGCATTAAGCACTGATCAGTGGCGCGAGAGTTTAATCCGTTCGATCGGCATGGAACCGGCTTCGTTAAAAGAGGACGTGCAATGGCACCTATTAGCGCGTATGGTTCCGTTCGTTGAAAATAACTATAACGTCTGTGAACTTGGACCACGCGGTACCGGGAAAAGCCATATTTACAAAGAGTGTTCACCGAATAGTATTCTAGTTTCAGGTGGGCAAACCACTGTCGCCAATCTGTTCTATAACATGAGTAGCCGCCGTATTGGTCTGGTGGGGTTGTGGGATGTGGTGGCCTTTGATGAAGTTGCCGGTATTTCCTTTAAGGACAAAGATGGCGTTCAGATCATGAAAGACTACATGGCCTCAGGATCTTTTGCCCGTGGTCGTGAACAGATGGAAGCCTCTGCTTCGATGGTTTTTGTGGGTAATATTAACCAAAGTGTTGAATCCTTGGTGAAGACTAGCCACTTATTGGCTCCTTTTCCTGAAGCAATGATCGATTCAGCATTCTTTGATCGCTTTCATGCCTATATCCCGGGTTGGGAAATTCCAAAAATGCGTCCGGAATTCTTTACTAACCGTTATGGTCTAATCGTTGATTATCTGGCTGAATTCTTCCGGGAAATGCGTAAGCGTAGTTTTGCGGATGCCATTGAGAAGTACTTCAAGCTAGGGAATAACCTGAATCAGCGCGATGTGATTGCCGTTCGCAAGACGGTTTCTGGATTGATGAAGCTGCTCTACCCACATGGTCAATTTAACAAAGAAGATGTACGGCAATGCCTGGAATATGCACTGCAGGTGCGCCGTCGGGTCAAAGAACAGCTGAAGAAAATTGGTGGTATGGAATTCTATGATGTTCATTTCAGCTACATTGATAATGAGACGCTCGAAGAACATTTTGTATCAGTCAAAGAGCAGGGTGGTGGCGGACTGATTCCCGAAGGTCCAGCCAAGCCAGGTTTCTTATATACCATCGGGCTCAGTAATAAAGGCATGCCGGGGTTATACCGGTTAGAACTTCAAGTGACCAAAGGTTCAGGAAAATTGGCGACATCAGGCTTATGGAATTCAAGCAGTGCCAAGGAGCAGGTCAAGATCGCATTTGACTACTTCAAGGCCAATGCATCCAGAATATCGGGTGGCAGTAAGGTGTTGGAACATGACTTCCACTTACATGTGGTTGAATTACAGAATACCGGACCGCTCAGCCATCTTGCCTTACCAAGTTTAGTGGCTTTCGCTTCTGGCCTGTTAGGACGATCGGTACAGAGTCAGATGGTGGTACTGGGTGATATGAGCTTGGGTGGCTCTGTGACTCCGGTGGAAAGTATTGCCGAATGTCTGCAAGTTGCTTTTGATGCTGGTGCCAAGAAGGTTGCTTTGCCAATGAGTAGTGCGGCAGATATCCCAACGATTCCTGTGGAACTGTTTACCAAGTTCCAGACCAGCTTTTATGCAGATCCGGTGGATGCTGTGTTTAAGGGGCTAGGGGTGGATTAATTTCATATCTGTCTGGAAGAGTTACAGTAGATTGTTTTAAATTCAGTTTCTCAAGTTAAACACCATGTTGTAAAAGCATAATACTGCCTCTTTTAAAGAGCTAGTATTTTAGGGGGGGATTACCCTGTAGAATCATTTTTACCATCACTTTCCGAAGTACAAATTGCTTCCAAATAAAACTGATTTCCGTCTGGGCATGTGACCAAGAAATCTGGGCGTTTAGCTGAATCATTTGCTAATTCCGGGTGAGGAGACAGTGTAAAATTTTGATTTATTAAATATTGATGTAGCAGAAGTTCAAAAGTAGTTGAAGTAAATTGTCTCGGATCGCCTGATTTTAAACGAGCTATTATTTCGGGTTGCTCGATTACAGGATAATTATTCAAACATTGCTCTAAAAGTGATCGCATGTGCTGGGCTTTTGGCCAAGCACAACGATCTAAGAAATCAAATTCTGACTCATTTGCCTGAATAATATCGTGATTTGTACGAATAAAATTTTGGAATAACATACTAATCTGATAACCATTCGGCATATGCATTCACATCGATCATTGGCACAGTACCGCTAAACTGCAACATTGAAATAAGCTGGAATAGAAACGCAGTTGCTGGTTTTCTTTCTGATACAAATGTATAAGCTTTACTAGTAGAATCCCAAATAAAGTGTCCGTGTGCTGCTACACATCCGATATCTATATGATCTATCTCTGTGCTTCCATCCCCTAAAGCGTTCCTTAATGGTTCACCATCACATGGTGACCAATCACTTTCTAGCGTTAGAATTCCACCTAAGATAGGAATTAATGGTTTTGCTGGATAAGTTCCCTTAGCATAAGGTATTGGTAAGCTGGTGCGATGCAACGCTCTTACTGAAGCTATTTTTTGTCGAGCATATGCAACATGTGAAGCATTAATTGTTTGTTTTGCTTCGAAAACAGCATAAACACTTTCAGCTGGGATGATTGTTTGTCCTTCATATTTGAAAATGAAAGGAGAATACTGTCTATCATAAACTACGATATCAATTTGCTCACTGAAAATGCCATTACTATCTACAATGAAAGCTTTATCCGCAGAGTAGCGTTGCGGAAGATAAGTATTAAGCATCTCAAGCCATACTGACTCACTAGCATCACCTTTTGTTCCAGGATGGGAAAATGATTGTCGTGCAATTTCAAGGCGAAGTTGGATATCTTTATGGAAATTACTAAATAATGTTGATAACGACCACTCACTCATATTTTTCTCTCTTCAAATGGTGGCGTTGGATTCATTTGATTAGTGATTTCCAATGCTCGTTCAAACTTAACGCTATGCGCTGGATAGGCATCAAGAACAATTGTTGGGAGAAGTCGCTGAGTTAAATCGGAAAAAGTAAAACCACAACTATCTGCTTTCTCGCCTGTTGCGGCCACAAAGTGATTAATTTCATCATCATTAAAACCTAGAGCCTGAAGAGATTTACTGAGAACAGCATAACGTTGTATTTCATTAGGTCGTTCAAAAGTTAGAATATCTGCTGCTCTGCGTTTAACCGCGGGATCAAGTGCTCCAATCCGATTTGTACACATAATAACGGCAGCTGGCAATTGACCATTAGCAATTCGATCAATACCCCGTATAAATGCGTTAACTCCTGCACGGTCTTCATGATGCATTTGAGCTGATTCTCGAGATTGGGCAAGAGCATCTGCTTCATCTACTAAAAGAATGACAGCTCCACGTGCTGTACCGTCTGCATTTTTAAGTCTAGTGGCGGCTTCTACTGTATAGTCAAATGCGGCTGATAAAAGTTGAGTCATTTCTCCAACACGACCTTGTCCTCTACTTGATAAACTAAGAGGATACAAGGTGATATCAATATTGTCCTGTCGTGCAACAGCATCACCGATAGTTTCCGCGAGTTCTGTTTTTCCTGAACCAACATCTCCTGCTAATACCACAAGTGGTGGACGACGAAGTACATACTTCAATAAATCTTCAGCATCAGGATGGAATTGTTGTGCCCAAGTTCTTAAACCTGAAGGGTTAACTAGAAGGCTAAGTATCTTAGTAAGACGAGCTTTTTGATCATCAAGCCCAACCAGTTTTGCTAATCTTTCTTGAGGCTCGAAATCTGGGAAATTAAGTCTTTTCTCGAAAAGTTGATCAAGTGATGGTGTATTATGTGAAGTCATTTATTGCTCCTTACGCTTGCTCTACTCAATGCTTTCCCTCCAGCTGAGTAATTTTTATCAGTTTCCAAATATCCGTTTACTGTTGGTTCTTGAGCACCAGTACGCTGATATGGCATCCGTGCTTCAAAAGCATCTTTTTGGGCTTGGTTGAGGGCATTCCATGTAGATGAATAAGTATGGTAATTATAGAATGATGCTCCTGAAGTATCGGCCCCTGGCCTTACGCGACCAGGGTCATCATCAGTAGCTCCCGTTCCAGAAAGATCAAGTGCCGTGTATCTCAGCGTGGGTTCAATCCATTGATCGTTGCGTTTAAATCCCAAAGTGAGAGTACCAAAATAGCCGGCCTTTAGAAGCTCAATCACTTCTGTTTCAATATTTGCAATATGATCGTCTGTAGGTCGCTCATAAAATCGTTGCATACGCTTCAAGTCTGCCGCAACCTTTGCTGCCATATGACGTGCATGAGTAACAGTAAAAGTCGTTGACTCGGTGCTAGTAAAGCTAGACATATTTCATTTACCCCTGGAATGATGCACCAAAAACTTTTTGCCAGTAGTACACAGTCT
Organism: Acinetobacter chinensis; assembly: GCF_002165375.2. Lineage (NCBI taxonomy): Bacteria > Pseudomonadati > Pseudomonadota > Gammaproteobacteria > Moraxellales > Moraxellaceae > Acinetobacter > Acinetobacter chinensis. Next base: position 51,734 of record NZ_CP032133.1, on the reverse strand, counting down.
CTTGCTTGGTCGGTGCGGATAAAGCTGCGTCAATAGCATCACCTGCATCAAGTGCAGCCTCGTAAATTGCGCTAGCATTGGAGTCTGTATACAACTGACTGACATTGTTAGAAGCGTTCACAGGATCAATGATTTGAACACGAGTATTAAAGTTTTCAACCGTAGATGCTGGATAATAATCAGTAAATAAAACCTTTTCTTTGAGGTCAGTCTTTGCAAGATAGGTGAAAAAATGCTGAAGAGCTTCAGGATAGTCGGCTAATGACAAGCCTCGATCACACAAGTGTGCGAGTATCAACTCTATCATGAATGATTTAAATCTGAACCCTTCATTAGCAGCTTTCATTCGGGCTGCCCAAAATTTTATTAATCGAACTACTTGAGAAAAATGTTCAGGCTGAGCTTGTTTACGTTTCCTTATAAATTCAAGATGATAAGGAATATTCGTCATCAGAAATGAACCGTTGTCTTGGCTTACTAAATTCCCATACCAATTCGGATTTCCATCATACAATATTGGTACTACATCAACATCCAATCCAGAACCACGAAAAGAAACCGTTACACAGAAAGTTTTTGGCTGAACCTGATCTGGAGAAAAGTTTGGGAATGCTTTACGCAACCGCTCTGCAAGATACTCCATGAGTGTATTTACATCACGTGGTGCATCAGCCCCACTGATATAACATGCCACATCAATGTCGTTAAGAGAGCGTAGTGCCGTACCTTTAGCTAGACTTCCAGCCAACATCATTTTTTTGAGAGTGAAATCTGGATGTTCACTTAAATAATTCTCAAGTCTATCGCGCAGACGTTTTGCTTGTGCTCGAAATTCATTTGCTTTTTCTTTTGGTAGATTGACCCTTTCTTGAGCAAAACGGGCAATATCTTGATGACTTACGTGTTCTCGGGTCATGGGTATTTTCCATAAGTTACATATCAAAATCGACATGATATAAAACTATTTTTTTAATTTATGTTGAAAAACTAATCAACTGTTTTATGACGAATTAGATTGAATAATGAGCTTTCAGCTTTAAGGCTTTTTTTAGGACGGTTAAAAGCTACTAGGTAATTATATAAATGGAGTCTGGGTGAGTTAGCTTGCCGCCAAGTTCTATCGACTATTTTTAGTCGCTGGCTCACGTAAATCGTCATTTGATACACTTCGATGCCTTGCGAATGTATTAATAGTAACTGCAGTGAACCGTACCGGTTTTGTCGGAGACTTTTTTATTTAAGTTAAGCCACCTGACCTAACGGGTTAATCTTATCATAGTACATTGCTTCAAACTCAAAAGGCGACACATAACCTAGTGCACTGTGTACACGCTTTTTATTGAACCAATCTACCCAGTTTAGTGTCGCAAGTTGTACATCTGCTAAACCTTGCCAATCTGCTTTTAAATATTCAATCACCTCTGTTTTGTATAAGCCATTCACCGTTTCAGCCAAAGCATTATCGTATGAATCACCAGTTGTACCGACTGATGCTCGTAAATTTGCTGCTTCTAAACGATTGGTATAGCGAATCGAAAGATATTGCACACCCCTGTCGGAATGATGAATCACATTCTTTGGCATGCCTCGATCGTGCAATGCTTGCTCCAATGCATCGAGCACCATATCTGTATTCATCCGTGTAGATACTTTCCATCCAACAATTGCTCGTGAGAACACATCAATAACAAATGCGGTATATACCCAGCCTGAATGAGTTTGAATATAGGTAAAGTCACCCACCCATAGTTGGTTTGGATGATCAGCATTAAAATTACGTTTCACTAAATCATCTGCCCGTTTTTGGTCATCTCGGTTACGCGTGGTTTGTTTATTCTTACCACGCCAAACACCTTGTATACCTAGCTTTTGCATCAATCGAGCAACTGTACAACGTGCAATAACATAACCCTCACGTTTCAATTTTTGCCAAACTTTACGTACACCATATCGACCTTAACTTTCTTTCCAAATACGTTTCATTTGCTCTGCATGATTATAAAGACTAAAAAATAGGTTCTTTGCACTTTAGCGTGAAGATTGTTACGATATGGACTCATCCATGAGATAACCCGCACATGAGCGCTACCAAGAAAGCAGACAAGTAAGCCGCAGCAACCTTCGTTTTCGGTTGTTGCGGCGTTCTCAAGAACCTAGTTGCTCTGCAAGAGCGCCGCCAAATTCTTAACTTAAGGAGATGGCTTCGTGCGCTCAAAAGATTTTTCTTGGCGGTATTCTCTTCCCGCCACGCTATTGCTGTTATCACCATTCGATTTGCTGGCGTCACTGGGCATGGATATGTACCTGCCCGTGGTGCCTTTCATGGCGGATGCACTTGGGTCCGGTGCAGGGACGATCCAGCTGACGTTGACGGCATACCTGGTTTTGCTTGGAGCCGGACAGCTTCTCTTCGGCCCACTGTCGGATCGGCTGGGTCGCCGCCCCGTTTTACTTGGTGGCGGGATTGCCTATATTGCGGCTTCATTCGGCCTCACCGTAGTTTCATCGCCAGAACTTTTTCTGAGCTTCCGCGTTCTTCAGGCCTGCGGCGCTTCGGCATGTCTCGTTTCCACTTTCGCGACGGTACGCGACATCTATTCGGGCCGTGAGGAAAGCAACGTCATCTATGGCTTGCTCGGCTCTATGCTTGCGATGGTTCCTGCGATAGGCCCACTGCTAGGAGCGCTGGTCGACGCGTGGCTCGGATGGCGCGCAATCTTCGGCTTGCTAGGGATGGCAATGATAGGCGCTGTTATCGCAGCCTGGCGACTCTGGCCAGAGACTCGGCGGCACCGGACGGCAGACCTACAGTGGTCGCAGCTATTGACTCCTGTGAAACACCTGAACTTCTGGCTGTACACGCTCTGTTACAGCGCGGGGATGGGCAGCTTTTTCGTCTTTTTCTCGACCGCCCCCTGGCTAATGATGGGGAGGCAAGGGTTATCGCAACTTAGCTTCAGCTTGCTATTTGCTACAGTGGCCATCGCTATGATGGCTACAGCGCGAATCATGGGACGACTGATTCCCCGGTGGGGAAGCCTGAAGACCTTACGAGTGGGAATGGGGTGTCTGATGGCGGGAGCGCTGTTGCTCGCTGTTGGCGAGACATTGGCACCGGTCTCGGTGCTTGGCTTCATCGCCCCGATGTGGCTCGTGGGTGTTGGTATCGCCACTGCGGTATCGGTGGCACCCAATGCCGCTCTTCGAGGTTTCGATCATATCGCTGGGACCGCTACAGCAGTCTACTTCTGTTTGGGTGGACTACTGTTAGGGATTATCGGGACACTCATTATTACGCTTTTATCGACTGGTACCACCTGGCCGATCATCGCTTATTGCCTCATCCTCGCAACAGCAGTGCTTTGTCTGTCCTGCATCAATCCCAACAGACGCCATCTCAGCCAAGAAGAACATGATGCCTTGGCGCTACAAGGCACCGATAGCGCGCAATCGGTCCATGATCATGACTAGCGCTGATGTTTGGAGCCTGTTCTGGAAGGGCTTTTCGCCAGCGTCTCATGGGCTTCTAGATGAACAGACTTTGCTGATCCGTCTTACACACGACGAGGAGCATACGCCAATTTGTAGCCGATGCGATTGCCCTTGTTTCCTGGTACATGACATCAATTGGCGCCGAGTTCGCGAGTCACCAATTATGCAGTATCGCGTCGAGTTGGATGTACCTGTGCGGCGGCTGCGTTGTCCACAATGCGGTCCAACCAGAGAGCGGATCGATTGGCTACCACCGCGCTCCCGTATTACGCAATCATTGCGCAACTGGATTGAGAAATTAGTACAGATGCTGCCCGTCAGTCATGTTGCCAATCTTTTGGGCTTGCATTGGCATACAGTCAAGACTATTGACATGGAGCGGCTCAAACGTGATTTGCACGAGCCAGATCGAAGTCGATTGCGCCGCCTGATGATGGACGAATTCGCCTTGCACAAGGGTCATCGCTACGCCACGGTGGTCGCCTGTGCCGACACCCAGCAAGTGGTGTGGATTGGCGAGGGCCGCTCGCGTGAGGCGATCCGGCCGTTCTTCGAGTGGTTAGGCGATGCCCGGAACCAGATCGAGGCAGTGGCCATGGACATGAACTCAGCCTTCGATCTTGAAGTGAAGGCCCAGTGCCCCAACGCGGTGGTGGTCTACGACCTGTTCCATGTGGTGGCTAAGTATGGCCGCGAAGTGATGGATAGAGTGCGAGTTGATCAGGCCAATCAACTGCGAGATGACAAGGTCGCCCGCAAGGTGATCAAAAGCAGCCGTTGGATACTGTTACGCAATGCTGACAACCTTGAGCCCGAGCAGGCGGTCAAGCTGGACGAACTCCTGGCCGCCAATGCGTTCTTGACTACGGTGTACGTGCTCAAGGACCAACTTAAGACGCTATGGTTTGCGGAAAGCGAGACGACGGCCAGAAGCGCCTGGCGGGAATGGGCCGGCATGGCCCTCGGTAGCGGAATTGATGCTTTGGTACGATTTGCCAAGAAGCTGGAGCCATATATGGAGGGTATCGTTTCCAGTGCCCTCCACCGGCTGAACACCAGCGTGCTGGAGGGCATGAACAACCGGATCAAAGTCATTAAGCGGATGGCCTATGGATACCGCGACACGGACTACTTCTTCCTCAAGATCCGTGCTGCATTTCCCGGCAAAGTGCGATGAACTAAAAAATAGAGCCTAATGGCTCTATTTTTTTGATTTCGTGAAATTAATGAAATTTGTAACAATCTCGAAATATGTGCCAAAAATCTCACATCAATTGTCTTTCAGCGCTGTCATTTAGCGAAAGTTCTTGTAGAACACCATTTAATTTTATTTTAGAAATCCAAATTTAAATGACACCTGTCATGTCGTTCAACGGTCGTTATTGGGTTTTGAATCATATAATTTATTATTGATAGTAAAAAAGGCTGCGAATTGCAGCCTTTTCATTTGGTCGTCTATGACAACTTATGTGTCGTTCTTTGCCAACTTATGTGTCACGTGACGGCAAGAGTCACTTATCGTATTTTATAAGCTTTAATGTATCTTTAAAGTATACCCTAAAGTTACAATCTGGAAGTTCATGAAATTATGTATCATTTAAATGATTTTTAATCATAAGTAACATGTAACTTTAGTGTTAAAGAATTATAATTTACGAAATTGTTCATTTTTATCCAATTGGGGCGTGAAAAAGTGAAAGGCCAAAAAGTAGGGTATGTCCGGGTAAGTTCTGTCGAGCAAAACACTGGACGTCAACTTGAAGGAATTGAGGTCGACCGGATTTTTGTTGACCGTGCTTCAGGTAAAAATACTGACCGACCTAAATTTCAGGAAATGTTGAACTATGTCCGGGAAGGGGACAGGGTGATTGTACATTCAATGGATCGTTTTGCGCGAAGCCTAAAAGATTTGGTCACTGAAGTAGATAAACTGGTCAAACGAGGGATCGCCATCCAGTTTGTAAAAGAAAATATTACTTTTACAGCCGAATCCACCCCGATGGATAATTTGATGCTTCAAATGATGGGTGCTTTTGCACAGTTCGAACGTGAGATCATTTTAGAGCGGCAAAAGGAAGGAATAAAACTCGCCTCTGCTCAGGGGAAGTACAAAGGTCGGGTGCATAAACTAAAGCCTGACCAAGCTGAAGCTTTACGACAAGCATGGAAGGAGGGGAAGTATCCATCGAAAATGGCATTAGGGAAAGCTTTTGGGATTAGTCGTCAGGCGGTATACCGATATTTACAAGTTAGTGAATAGCTTATTGGGATTAGCAACTAAATTTAGTTTAACTTATAAAAATCATGAAACACTGTTCGAATTTTAAGCGTGGAACATGAATAATCAATAAAAAGCCGCTCTGCTGGTGCCCTATATTTCAGAACGGCTTGCTTTAATATAATGATATTTAAAGAGAAATATCAAGCATTACGTATAACGTGTATTATGTTAATTTTAGGAAAAGTGAAAAATAATCTACAATAGAATCTACGAAAAATTGGCCATCAATTATGCCTGATTTCTCCAGTGGAAATAATTGGATTGTGAGATCCCCCACTCAAAATCATAAATTAGAAAGAATTGAAGCATTTCTTTCCAATTATGCTTATAAACCTCACCGACATGATACTTATGCTATTGGCAGGACTCTTTCCGGAGTTCAAAACTTTCATTACAAAGGTACATTGCAACATAGCTTGCCAGGCATGACTATGGTTCTACACCCGGATGAAAAGCATGATGGTGAATCAGGAACATTAGATGGCTATCGCTATAGAATGATTTACATCGAACCAGCGATGATCCAAACCATTTTAAAGGGTAAACCTTTGCCTTTTATCAGACATGGCTTAAGTAATGATATTCGCCTGTTTAGGGCAATGGATAGCTTTCTAAATAATATAAATAATTATATGGATACCCTAGAAGAGGAAGATGCTCTATTTGATTTGGCAACTACACTGTGTGAAATTTCAGATACTTCATCTAACCAAAACAAAAAATTTGACTACAAGGCAGCAGAGAGAGCGCGTGAGTGTATTTTGGCGTATCCACATGAAAACTTAAGTTTGTCAGATTTAGAGAAACATGCTGATCGTGACCGCTGGAGCCTTTCTCGTGATTTCCGATTATTATTTGGAACTAGCCCACACCGTTATATGATCATGCGTCGCTTAGAAACAGTTAAGTTCTACCTTGCTCAAGGGGAGTCTATTGTTAATGCTGCTTTAAATGCAGGCTTTTTTGATCAGAGTCATATGACCAGACATTTTATAAAAACATTTGGTTTAACTCCCACTCAATGGAAAATGATAAATATTAAAAGATAGCCGTTCGATTTGAACGGCTAATTTGTCCTACAGCAGATTTATTCCATTAAGAAAATCTTTGAACATAAAAAGCCCTGATAAAATCAAGAGTATACCCATCAGCTTATTTAGCCGATTAAACCAGATAGGATTAGCAATTTTGTTGCCTAATACTTTTCCAACCAGAGCATAGGTGAATGGTGCGCCAACAGCACCAAGTGAAATCAGTAAAGAAACTATCAAGATCATGATTCCTGTGATTTTGGCTGCAGGGTACATAATTGTCGTAACAGGTAGAATGACGAGAATGGCTTTTGGATTTAATAACTGAATAAATAAGCCATTTAAGAATGTTAGATGGCTTTCTTGCTGTTGAGTTGTTTCTACATTCGCCCTAATCATTTTTATAGCCAAGTAGAATGTATAAATTGCACCCGCTAAAGCAATATAATGAATCAATCCATGTGGAATAACAGCTTCACCTATATAGCCAAACAATACGAATAAGATCAACATGGCGAAACCAATGCCTAGGTAAAATCCTATAGTCTTTTTTAATTGACCTGTAAGGCCAGAATTTAGCCCCATAAAATTTACAGGGCCTGGGCTATACATAACGCTTAATGTATAAAGAAATATTTCCACAGAGTTCACTCAATTAGATAGCAATAAACATCAAAGAGAGAACGGTATCGAGTTATAGGCCTTAAAGATTGTACGTTTGTGCTGAACTAATTAAAAATTTCTATTTAACTTATGTTCACCTAAAGTTCACTTCATAAGTGTATAAAGAAACTATGTATTGTATTTTCAATTGCTTATATAAATATTAGTCTTGGTTTAGAATTTTAAAGTTCATGAACTATGAGAAAAAACTAAGATACGATCAAAATTGTAGAACAACAAAATTATTTATACTAATTTACAAGCCACGCTGTTTAAGCGTGTCATTAAAAAATAAATCTTTTAATCTCTCCACACAATCTCCACACAATCTCCACACAACATCAGCAATTCATAAACACTGCTATTTCAAAATAGTAGTATCTAAAACCCCCCCTCTGAAAAAGCATGTCAACACATTATCATTTAATAGGTTCAATACTTATTACAACTGTACTTTTAATCGGCTGTACACAAGCCAAAGATGCTGAACAGTCCCCAACAGAAATGCCACCAGCGGTTGTCAGTACCATCACGGTATTACCGCATTCCATGAATTTAATTGAAAATCTTCCAGGCCGTGTTGTCGCTTACCGTATTGCTGAAATTCGCCCGCAAGTAGGTGGAATTGTTGATAAAGTACTTTTTAAGCAAGGCTCTTATGTGCAAGCAGGTCAACCGCTTTTTAAATTGAATTCTGAAATATTTCAGGCAGATGTAAAAAGCAATCAAGCCACTTTAAACCGTGCACAAGCTGAGGTGACACGTTTGCAGGTGCTGTTAAAACGCTACACTGAATTAGTAAAAGTAAATGCGGTTAGTCAGCAGGAATACAACAATACCGAAGCAGATTATCAAAAAGCAAAAGCCGATGTGGCGCAAATGCAAGCCATGTTAAGCAGACAACAACTTAATCTTAAATATGCGACTGTTACAGCCCCTATCTCGGGAACGATTGGTGAAATCTTAGTGACTGAGGGTGCATTAGTTGGTCAAGGTGATACTAATGCAATGGCCGTAATACAACAGATTAATAAAGTCTATGTTGATGTAAAGCAATCAATTAGTGATTATGAAAAACTACAGGAAGCTTTACAGCAAGGTGACGTGTCAAATACCAAACATACGGTTGAAATCCTAAATAGTCAGGGTAAACCTTATAACGTTACAGGTGAAATCCTATTTTCGGATACTAAAGTTGATCCTGATACGGGTGATGTCACAATCCGTATTTTAGCCAATAATGAAAATCAAAAACTTTTGCCAGGCATGTATGTTCGAGTCAATATGAGCCGAGCTCAAGTTGAAAATGCGCTCCTAGTTCCAGAACAAGCGATTCAACATGATATTAGTGGTAAAGCCAATGTTACGATTGTTAATCAAAAAGGTTTAGCGCAAAGCAAGCCTGTTCAGCTTGGTCAACGTTATCAAAATAACTATGTGATCAAACAAGGGTTACAAGCAGGTGAGAAAGTCATTGTTGAAGGGGCTGATCGTATACAGCCTGAGCAAAAATTAAAAATTAAGCAGTGGCAACCTACAAATATTAAGGAAAATGGAGGACAGCAATAATGTCCCAATTTTTCATTAGGCGTCCTATTTTTGCATGGGTGATTGCTTTATTTATTATTCTGTTGGGTGTACTAAGCATCCCCAAGTTACCTATTGCACGATTCCCAAGTGTTGCGCCACCACAGATTAGTATTACGGCAATCTATCCAGGTGCTACGCCAAAAACATTGAATGATAGTGTTGTGACCTTGATTGAGCGGGAAATGTCAGGTGTCAAAAACTTACTTTATTACAGTTCAAGTTCAGATAGTTCTGGAACAGCAACAATCACCGCAACATTTAAACCAGGTACAGATGTAGAACTTGCACAAATTGATGTGCAAAACAAAATTAAAGCCATTGAGTCACGCTTACCTCAAACAGTGCGACAACAAGGGCTGATGGTCGATGCTGCGTCGTCTGGTTTTTTAATGATGGTGGGCTTAAGTTCACCGAATGGCAAATATAGTGAAATTGATGTCAGTGACTATATGACTCGCTATGTGATTGAAGAATTAAAGCGGGTTGACGGTGTTGGTAAAGTCCAAAATTTTGGTGCTGAAAAAGCCATGCGGATTTGGGTCGATCCAGATCGTTTGGTTTCTTATGGATTGAGTATTCAAGATGTGAATACAGCCATCCAAAACCAAAACTTGCCGATATCACCAGGTCGTATTGGTGATGTTCCTGCTTTGACGGGGCAACAAATTACTATTCCTTTAACTGCTCAAGGTCAATTAGAAACTGTAGAGCAATTCAAGAAAATTAGTTTACGTGCTCAACAAAATGGCGCCAATGTTCGACTGTCGGATGTCGCTCGTGTCGAAATCGGGGCACAGATGTATAACTTTGCGATTTTAGAAAATGGCAAAGCCTCTACAGCTGTGGCGATACAAATGAGTCCTGGTGCCAACGCTGTCAAGACTGCAGAAGGTGTTAAAGCGAAAATTGAACAGTTAGGTTCAGCACTGCCTGATGGTATGAAATTCTCTATACCTTACGACACTGCACCTTTTGTAAAAATCTCGATTGAAAAAGTAATCATGACATTGCTTGAAGCTATGGCATTAGTTTTTATTGTCATGTTTATCTTTTTACACAATGTTCGATACACCTTAATTCCGGCGATTGTTGCACCGATTGCATTGCTTGGCACATTCTCAGTCATGCTGCTTGCTGGTTTTTCGATTAATGTGCTGACCATGTTCGGTATGGTGCTTGCGATCGGGATTATTGTCGATGATGCGATTGTGGTCATTGAGAATGTTGAACGCATTATGGCGACAGAAGGCTTATCTCCAGTTGAAGCCACATCTAAAGCCATGAAGGAAATTACCAATCCGATTATTGGCATCACCTTAGTGTTAGCCGCTGTATTCTTGCCGATGGCATTGGCGTCAGGCTCAGTGGGGATTATCTATCGTCAGTTCACCATTACCATGTCGGTTTCAATTTTATTCTCAGCTTTCCTTGCACTGACATTAACCCCTGCGTTATGTGCAACGATGTTAAAACCGATTGATCAAGACCATCAGAAAAAGGGTGTTTTTGCATCGTTTGATCGCAGTTTTGAGAAGCTGAACAATCGCTATGAACGCAGTTTATTTAAAGTAATTAAACATAAAACCCTCGCAATGTTATGTTTCTTAGGCATTGTCATTGTGCTGATTTTTAGTTTTAAACACGTTCCGACTGCGTTTATGCCAGAAGAAGATCAGGGGTGGTTTATGACTTCGATTCAACTTCCTGCGGATGCAACTCAAGAACGTACCCGTAAAGTCGTTGCTGAGTTTCAAAATTATTTAGACCAAGAAACGGGGATTAAAGACAATATGGCGGTCTTAGGTTTTGGTTTTAGTGGATCTGGTCAGAATACAGCGATGTATTTTACCAATCTATTGCCATTCGAAGAGCGTACTATTACGGCACAAGAAGTCGTGAATAATGCCAATATAGCGATGGCTGAAAGTTCAGAAGGTCAAACCATGTCTGTGTTACCACCAGCAATTGATGAATTGGGTAACTCATCTGGTTTTTCACTGAGATTATTAGATCGTGGCAATATTGGCATGCCTGCTTTAAGAGAAGCACAAGATCAGCTTTTAGCATTAGCAGCACAAAGTAAAATCGTGGCGGAGGTCTATCCTGAAGGTTTGCCAGATGGCAGTTCTGTACAGCTTAAAATTGATAGAGATAAATTGCAGGCATTAGGTGTTAATTTCAGTGATGTGACCGATATTATTTCAACCTCAATGGGTTCGATGTATATCAATGATTTTCCAAATCATGACCGTATGCAGCAAGTCATTGTGCAACTTGATGCCAAATCACGCATGAGTATTGAAGATATTCTTCAGATTAAGGTGAACAGTCAAAGCGGTAAATTGGTTTCAATGTCTGAAATAATTACTCCAATTTGGCAACATTCCCCACAACAATACAATCGTTACAACGGTCGTCCATCATTGAGTATTTCTGGCAGTCCAGCAGCAGGTATATCTTCAGGACAAGCCATGACTGAGATGGAAAATTTGATTGAACAACTTCCGAAAGGTGTGGGTTATGAGTGGACTGGGATTTCTCTAGAAGAAAAACAGTCGGAATCACAAACCTTGTTTTTATTACTGTTGTCGATGTTAGTCGTTTTCCTTGTCTTGGCAGCGCTTTATGAAAGCTGGTCAATTCCATTCTCTGTGATGCTAGTTGTCCCTCTAGGGTTGATTGGCGCCTTTTTAGCAGTAATGTTACGTGGTATGCCAAATGATATTTTCTTTAAGGTCGGCATGATCACGATTATTGGTCTATCTGCAAAGAATGCTATTTTGATTGTTGAGTTTGCAAAAGCACTAAGAGAAGAAGGAATGGGTTTAGTGGAGGCAACCGTTGCAGCCGCTAAATTGCGCTTACGTCCAATCCTAATGACATCTTTGGCATTTACCTGTGGCGTTATTCCTTTAGTCATTGCCAGTGGCGCTAGTTCTGAAACTCAAAAAGCGATTGGTACAGGCGTCTTTGGCGGCATGATCAGCGCAACAATTCTAGCTGTTATTTTTGTACCGATTTTCTTTATTGTCGTCATGAGCATGGTTGAGAAATTCTCGAAACGTAAAGCGGCACATTAAGCATCAAAACTGAGAATAAAAGCTGTGGGTTAACGAGTTTAGCCCACAACAAATCTTTCATTTACATCTTTATTTCAGAATTGATTTAATAAACCATCAATATAGGTTTAATCATGAAAGCTACCAATCTTGATCCGAAACGCTGGTGGATATTGCTCGCTGTCGTGCTTGCATTTCTGCCGATTGTGATTGATATGACTGTACTGCATGTTGCGGTTCCCTCATTAACCCAATCGCTGAGTGCCACAAGTAACCAAGTCTTATGGATTATTGATATTTATCCATTACTTATGGCTGGACTTTTAGTTCCGATGGGAACTTTGGCTGATCGTGTCGGCAATCGTAAGATTCTGCTGATTGGCTTGGTTATATTTGGAATTGCCTCAGTCCTTGCGGCATTTTCCCAAACGGCTTCTATGCTGATTGCCGCACGTGCTTTATTAGCATTAGGCGGTGCCATGATTATGCCCTGTGTATTGGGTATTATTCGCAGAACCTTCGAAGACAGTCGCGAACGTGCCATTGCGCTGGGTATTTGGGGCACAATCGGATCAGCCGGTGCCGCCATTGGACCGCTCATTGGTGGGGGATTGTTAGAATATTTCTGGTGGGGTTCAGTTTTCCTGATTAACGTCCCAATCATGCTGGTTGTCGCACCAATGTGCTATTTCTTATTGTCCCGAAAAGAAGCTATAACCCCTGGACATTGGGCATTTGGTCAAGCGCTATTGCTGATTGTCGGTTTGATTTCGTTTGTATATGCACTAAAAGCAGGCTTAGGCGGTAAACAGTCGTTGTTGATTGTCTTGCCTTTGGTCGTTTTATCTATCGGCTTATTAACCATATTTGTACGCAAACAGCTGAATTCTCCTCAGCCGATGCTAGATCTTTCGCTATTTTCACGTCCTGCTATTTTAGCCGGCATTATTATGGCAATGGTTGCTGCAGGCGCTTTGGCAGGGGTTGAGTTAACTTTGGCAATGGAGCTGCAATATGTCATTCGTTTAACACCGCTGCAAGCCGGTCTTTTTATGGTTCCGATTATGGTTGCGGCCGCTATTGGCGGGCCTATTGCTGGTTTTTTATCCAATAAATTTGGACTCCGTCTGGTTGCGACCATGTCATTAATATTGGCAGCAATTGCGTTGGTCAGTTTGAGTTATTCAGATTTTCATCATCCGGGAATCATCGTTCCCTTTATTTTAGCTTCGATTGGATTAACACTGAGTATTGGTTTAACAGCTTCATCCATTGCGATCATGGGCTCAGTACCTGCAGAAAAGGGCGGTGCGGCAGGTTCACTTGAAAGTACAGGTTATGAACTGGGTACAGGACTAGGTATTACTTTATTTGGTGTTTTCATGGCCTATATATTTGGCAGTCATCTTCAAGTGCCGTCAGATTTAACTGCTGTTTTAGCAGAAAAAGCCAGACTTTCGATTGGTGATACCTATTTAGTGGCGAGCCAGTTACCCGTTGAACAAGGTACAGCATTGATTAACGCAGGTAAAATTGCCTTCAGTTCAGCTCATGTTAATTTATTATTAACAGCAGGGATTATCATCGGGATACTCTCCATTGTGGTATTTTTTATGCTAGCTAAATATCGAGATGAGAATTCATTGTGATGAAATTTATTTGAGGATCATCAAACAGAATGGTTAAGTTCAGACATCAATTTATCTTAAATTTATGGTTTAAATTAAGCCGTATTAATCTGAACTTAACACATTATAAATGAGTTGATGTCTTACGATTTAGTTGAATAGTAAAACAGCTGCCACCTAAGTTTTTGGATTTAGAATAATAAATATGACCTTGGTGTGCTTCAATAATTGCATCAATCACTGCCAAGCCTAATCCAGTACCGCCATCTAGACATGATCTAGAGTCTTCCAGTCGATAGAAGGGTTTGAACAGGTGTTTAAGATGCGATTCATCAATACCAGGACCTTCATCTTCAAACGTCAATACCCAATGTTCTGCTGTGGTTACAGATGTAATATTTATTTTTCCAGCATTCGAATATCTTAGAAAGTTAGAGAACAATGCAATAAAGACCTGTTCCATCCTTCTTATATCAACGCAAACCAATTTATCCGTCAAATTTAAAACAATAGTTAAACCTTTAACATGAAACCGTTCATTAAACATCTGCAGACATTTTTCAATACTATTTTTTAAATTGGTCTTTTCTAGTTCTAATCGTAATTGTTTATTTTCAATAAGTGTCAGTGTCCGTAAATCTTCCACAAGGTAAGATAAGCCTTCGACTTGGTTCAATAAGCTTAGGTGTAAAGCTTTATCGGCAATAAATATACCATCGACAATACCTTGCAAGCGACCTTGTAATATTGTCACAGGTGTTCGTAATTCATGTGCAATTGCAGCATTCCAAACAGTTGAATTCTTAACTGATACTTCAAGTTGGTTTGCCATTTCATTGAAGTTCTCAATAAGAGACTTGATTTCATGTGGAATATCATGATGTGGCTGTTTAATTCTGAGTGCTAAATTGCCTTGTTGAATTTGTTGAATAACATCTGCTAAATCACTAATTGGCTGTGTATAGCGTTTTCCATATTTAAAGGCGAGGATAGTAGAAAGAAAAAAGCCTGTTAATAGCACTAAAAACAGCCAGATAAAGTCAACGGAGGTAACTGAAAATTCATTTGAATTAATAACTTGTGTATTTAGAAAACCTATTTTTATCGCCCAGCTATAAACAAAATAGCCAATCATGAAAGATAACAGCGTAATGCCTAAATTGAATAGGCTCATCATGATAATAAACTGGAAGTTAATTCCAACAGAATTTTTAAAAAAGTTAAATTTCATGATTTTGATCTAAGCGATACCCCACGCCACGGACATTGATTAATAAGCCATTTACATCATTTTCTTCAAGTTTTTTGCGTAATTTGCTGATATGGCTATCTACAGTGCGATCTAAAGCATCACTTTCAGGCATACAGTTTTGGATCAATTCATTACGTGTAAAGACTTTATTCGGTGTTTTTGCCATCAAAAACAGTATCTTATACTCAGTTAACGTAAGGTTGAGCAACTGATTTCTTTGACCATTTGAAATGTAAACTTGATGATGATCTGGATTAATTTCAATATTTCTATAACGAATAATATTAGTTATTTCCATATTTTGGCTTGTACTTCGTCTAAGTACGGCTTGTATTCGTGCAATCACTTCGTTTGGGTTAAATGGCTTAATAATAAAGTCATCAGCACCCATTTTTAGCCCCATGATCTTATTCACTTGATCATCTAAGGCAGTCAGCATAATGACAGGTAAATGACTTGTTTGACGGATGATTTGTAGAATTTCCCAGCCATTTAGTTTGGGTAATTTAATATCAAGGAGAATCAGGTCGATAGAGTTGGCTTTTAGGCACTCTAAAGCTTGTTGTCCATCCAATGCACGGATGACCTGCATGTTTTCATTTTTTATGTATTTTTCAAGAATGTCACCAATATCATAATCATCTTCTACAACGAGAATGACGCTGTTTTCGAAGCTGTGCTGTAGATTTGGATACATATATTTTATCTTAGATGAAGTAGCTATGCATTTTAACATTTAATTGTGTAATGGAGATGATTAGACGAGCAGTCATTTATATTTGTAATTGAGGGGTGACATATAATAAAATTCGTTGCATATCAGTATTAATGAACAAAATGTCAATTATCATTCATTTAACATAATGGCTGTTATACGAAACGAGAGTGTAAGCCCCAAGTAGAAATGTCCGGTTTCTCCAAAGTAAAAATGTCCGCTTTTAGAATATGCACTTTTGCAATTTTCTTAGCGGACGGTTTGATATGTTGGTGTCTATGTCGGATAAAGAACTTAAACGATTGTCGGTCTTGCAAGAAATCTGTGATCAACGCATAACCCAGTCCCAAGCTGCTCAGCTACTTCATATTTCAGAACGTCAGATCAGACGTTTATTGCAAAAATACAAAGCTCAAGGCCCAGCTGCATTAGCACATGCTGCACGTGGCCAAATCAGCAATTCCAGGCTTCCTGAAGAGCTCAGACTCAAGTGCCTCAATATTGTTTCGGATCAACTGCATGGTTTCGGACCCACTTTAGCGCATGAAAAGCTCACCACTGTTCATGGATTCGATATTTCAGTGGAAACACTGCGTTCCTGGATGATTGCAGCCGATCTGTGGATTCCTCGCGCCAAGCGCCTGAAACGCCCGTATCAGCCTCGTTATAACCGAGATTGTTATGGTGAACTGATTCAAATCGATGGCTCACACCATGACTGGTTTGAAGGACGCGCTGCTAAGTGCTGTCTGCTGGTATTTATCGATGATGCCACAGGAAAATTACAGCATTTACGTTTCTGTGAGTCGGAATCAGCATTTGACTATATGATTTCAACACGTTTGTATGTTGAGCAGCATGGTAAGCCGTTGGCGTTTTACAGTGATAAACATTCAGTCTTCAGGGTGAATCAAAGCAGCAAGAAAGACACCAAGATTACCCAGTTTGGACGCGTACTCAGTACCCTCAATATCGATATCATCTTCGCCAATTCACCACAAGCCAAAGGCCGTGTAGAACGGGCGAATAGAACGCTTCAGGACCGTCTGATTAAAGAAATGCGCCTGGAAGGCATCTATTCGATTGAGCAAGCGAATGCCTGGCTGCCCTGCTTTATCGAGCAATTTAATCGTAAATTTGCCAATATGGCCTTTAATCCCAAGGATCTACACCGGACTGTCACTGAAACAGCCGAAGAATTAGATGATGTTTTTACCTGGCGTGAACCCCGCAGAGTCACGAACAGCCTGACGATTACTTATGATAAATGCGTATATTTACTGGAAAATACCGAAGAAAATAAAAGGTTGATCGGCAAGTATCTTGAGTTTCTGGAATACCCGGATGGCACGGTAGCCATTGAACATCAAGGAAGAAAAATCAATTACAGCATCTTCGATAAATTAAGTCAGCTCAACCAGCGAGAGGTTGTTGAGAATAAACGTTTAGGTGCTGTTCTCAATCATATTCAACAACAGCACGAAGAATTAGAACAGCAAAACAAACGCAATCGTTCTCAAAAGATGCCGAGCAGACGTGCACAGAAAACAGTAATCAAAGAACGAAATCTGAATCCTGTGCTTGACTTGGAAGTGTCTGTATAGGACATTTCTATTTGGTTATTAGGTAGGACATTTCTACTTAGGAATAACAGAGAGTGTTAGAACCCATTTAAAGTGTCTATATTCTCACCAATAAAAATGTCCGGTTTCTCCGAGGTAAAATATGACTTTTGAACAAAAATAAGCCATTGTTTAGAGATGGATCCGTAAATTTGAACAACTCCTATAAGTGATATTCTGCTCCTCAAATGATGTTATAAACATCAATATATGGAGTATTTTATGGCACGTAGACCAAGAAGAAATCATTCAAATGATTTTAAAGCTAAGGTAGCACTTGCTGCGATTAAAGCAGAAAAAACACTTGCTGAATTGAGTGCTGAGTTTGATGTTCATCAAAACCAAATTATTGACTGGAAAAATCAATTGATCTCAGCTTCCTCGCAAGCTTTCGATCAATCAAAAGCTCCAACAGAACCACCCATCGATCTAAAAAAACTACATGCAAAAATCGGTGAGCAGGCATTAGAAATTGATTTTTTAGAAGGTGTGTTGAAGAAACTGGGCCGCTTCAACCACAAAAGTTAATCGACGACTCACTTCAGATTTCAGTATCTAAGCAAGCTAAGCTGCTGAAAGTCTCCCGTGGTTGTTATTACTATCGCCCAAAACCTGTGAGTGCATCAGATCTGAAGCTGATGCGATGTATTGATGAATTACATATGCAATATCCTTTTGCAGGCAGTCGTATGATGCGTGATTTGTTGAATCGTCAAGGACATCATATAGGACGACGTCATACACGTACTTTAATGAAGAAAATGGGTATTCAGGCGTTATATTGCAAACCAAATTTAAGCCAGGCTAATCAAGCTCACCGTAAATATCCATATCTGCTCAAAGGGTTGGCTATTCAGCGCAGTAATCAAGTGTGGTCTACGGATATAACGTATATCCCTATGGCAAAAGGCTTTGTTTATTTATGTGCTGTGATTGATTGGCATAGCCGCAAGGTACTTGCGCATAGGGTATCGATTAGTATGGAGGTGGATTTTTGTATTTCGGCTTTAAATGAAGCGATTGAAAAATATGGTCGACCTGAAATATTTAATACAGACCAAGGCAGCCAGTTTACCAGTGATGCATTTATTGATGTATTGAAATCAAATGGCATTCAAATCAGTATGGATGGTAAAGGTCGATGGGTAGATAATGTGATGGTTGAACGATTATGGCGGAGCGTTAAATATGAAGAGGTGTATCTCAAAGCTTATAGCAGTGTCACAGATGCGAAAAAGCAATTAAGTGCATATTTTGAGTTTTATAATTTGAAACGACCTCATTCGAGTCTAGACAAAATGACACCAAATGAGTTTTACTATGATCAGCTACCCCAACAAAACAAGGTGGCTTAACTAGAGCGGAATATCACTTATAAATACGCTTTTAGTTGTTCAAACAAGTGGGACCACCTCTGTTTATTCTTTTTATTTCCAACAAAATTCCAGAACTCATCTACTTCGAGAGATTCATAATGACTTTGCTGAGGCTGAATTTCATAGGTTGATTCAGTTAAAGTACGTAAAACTTTACCGATACTGATGCGCTCAACTTCAGCAATATCTCGTATACCGCTGCCTCTGACCATCAACTGTAATATTTTACGAGTAATACCTGACTTACATCCTAGATAGCTCAGTGCATGATCACCAATAAACTGACGTTTACAGTCTTTGCACTGATAGTTTTGTTTCCCATCTACTTTGATACCATTTTTCTTTATACTATCACTGAGGCAGGTTGGACATTTGATTGCTAGAGTTATTTGCATTTCTCTATTTTATCAAAATCCAATCGGCTTTTTCTTCAGCATACTTTTTGAAACACTACCAAATTTTAAAGTTGTATATCATGAAATTATTAAAAATATTGAGTTTAGTTTGCTTAAGCATAAGTATTGGGGCTTGTGCTGAGCATAGTATGAGTCGAGCAAAAACAAGTACAATTCCACAAGTGAATAACTCAATCATCGATCAGAATGTTCAAGCGCTTTTTAATGAAATCTCAGCTGATGCTGTGTTTGTCACATATGATGGTCAAAATATTAAAAAATATGGCACGCATTTAGACCGAGCAAAAACAGCTTATATTCCTGCATCTACATTTAAAATTGCCAATGCACTAATTGGTTTAGAAAATCATAAAGCAACATCTACAGAAATATTTAAGTGGGATGGAAAGCCACGTTTTTTTAAAGCATGGGACAAAGATTTTACTTTGGGCGAAGCCATGCAAGCATCTACAGTGCCTGTATATCAAGAATTGGCACGTCGTATTGGTCCAAGCTTAATGCAAAGTGAATTGCAACGTATTGGTTATGGCAATATGCAAATAGGCACGGAAGTTGATCAATTTTGGTTGAAAGGGCCTTTGACAATTACACCTATACAAGAAGTAAAGTTTGTGTATGATTTAGCCCAAGGGCAATTGCCTTTTAAACCTGAAGTTCAGCAACAAGTGAAAGAGATGTTGTATGTAGAGCGCAGAGGGGAGAATCGTCTATATGCTAAAAGTGGCTGGGGAATGGCTGTAGACCCGCAAGTGGGTTGGTATGTGGGTTTTGTTGAAAAGGCAGATGGGCAAGTGGTGGCATTTGCTTTAAATATGCAAATGAAAGCTGGTGATGATATTGCTCTACGTAAACAATTGTCTTTAGATGTGCTAGATAAGTTGGGTGTTTTTCATTATTTATAAGAATTAGAAGTTTGAGGTTAATCTATTTTTGGTAGTGTTTCAAAAAGTATGCTGAAGAAAAAGCCGATTGGATTTTGATAAAATAGAGAAATGCAAATAACTCTAGCAATCAAATGTCCAACCTGCCTCAGTGATAGTATAAAGAAAAATGGTATCAAAGTAGATGGGAAACAAAACTATCAGTGCAAAGACTGTAAACGTCAGTTTATTGGTGATCATGCACTGAGCTATCTAGGATGTAAGTCAGGTATTACTCGTAAAATATTACAGTTGATGGTCAGAGGCAGCGGTATACGAGATATTGCTGAAGTTGAGCGCATCAGTATCGGTAAAGTTTTACGTACTTTAACTGAATCAACCTATGAAATTCAGCCTCAGCAAAGTCATTATGAATCTCTCGAAGTAGATGAGTTCTGGAATTTTGTTGGAAATAAAAAGAATAAACAATGGCTTATTTACGCCTATCATCGAGAAACAGGTGAAATTGTTGCTTATGTTTGGGGTAAACGAGATTTAGCTACAGTCTAACAATTGAAGACAAAGCTTAAACAATTAGATATTCACTACACCCGAATTGCAAGTGATCATTGGGACAGTTTCATCACTGCTTTTAAAAATGGTAAGCAAAGTATTGGTAAATTTTTTACTGTAGGTATTGAAGGCAATAATTGCAAAATAAGGCATAGAATTAGGCGTAGCTTCAGAAGAAGCTGTAATTTTTCAAAAAAGCTTGAAAACCATTTTAAAGCTTTTGATTTAGCCTTCTTTTCTTTTACATCAATAATGGCTTCATTTAAAGGCAGCATACTTTTTGAAGCACCACCAAAATTTTATGTTAAGTAGAGACTAAAAATGCCCTTGATTAAGGGCTTACAAGGGCATTTTGTATAAGGTGTATTATGTTAATTTTAGAATTTCTTCATTAGATAATTTTTGATAAGCTAAATCCATTAGGACTAATTAAGTAAATATGAGCAATTGGGTCAATGTCACACAGGATAAGTCTACAGGTATAGAACTAATTCATGCCCACTTCAAAGGCTTTGCATACGATCCTCATCTACACTCAAGTTATCTTATAGGGGTAACAGAGTTAGGACATCAACAATTCAATTGTAGAAAAAAAATTATTGATAGCTATCAAGGTCAAACTTTCATGCTTGAACCTGAAGAAGTTCATGATGGTAATGCACCAGATCCTCTCGGCTTCACTTATAAAATGATGCATTTAGATCCAGCATGGTTAAAAAAAAGCTATGAAGGAATATTTAATGAGCCTATCGAACTTGCTATCGAATCAACCCTACGTTCTGATCCTCAACTTTCACATTTGATACTTTCAACCTACAATATATTGAATAACAATGAATCTCAATTGATGAAAGATACGTATTTAGATCTTTTATTAGAAAACTTAGGTAATACCCCCATTTTTAATTGAATTAATGGGTAGAAAATCTAAAGCCTTGTTATTGTTTAAAAATAGGTGGACAACCATTTACTGACATATGAGGTCGTTCATGATTATAAAAGTACTGCCAGTCAGTTGTATAGTCCTGCACCTCGCTCAGATCTCGAAATAAATATTGATTTAGACACTCATAACGTACTGTACGATTAAATCGCTCAACATATGCATTTTGCTGTGGATTGCCTGGTTGAGTAAATACATGCTCAATACCATGCTGATCACACCACTTTTCCATCAGCTCACTTATATACTCTGGGCCGTTGTCGGTTCTAATGCGTTTAGGTTTGCCTCGCCATTCAATGAGCTGATCAAGTCCTCTCAGTACACGTTCTGCTGGCAATGAAAAGTCAATCAATATATCCAATGACTCGCGATTATAGTCATCAATCACGTTGTGAACTCGATAACTACGTCCATCACTGAGTTGATCATGCATAAAGTCCATTGACCATGATTCATTCTTAGCTGTCGGTACTGCAAGGGTTTCTGGCTGTTCTCGTTTAATCCGCTTATTAGGCTTGATTCTTAAATTAAGCTCAAGCTCCTTATAAATGCGATAGACACGTTTGTGGTTCCATTTGTATTTTTTAACATTACGCAAATACAGGAAACAAAGCTTGAAGCCCCATGTTTTATGATCATTGGTTAATTGAATCAACCATTCGGCAATCTGTTGATTCTCTTCATCTAAACGAGCTTTATAGCGATAACACGTTTGACTGACTTTAAAAATTAAGCAGGCCATGCTGATTGAAATCTTAAATTGCTCAGTAGCTTGCTGAGCAAGTGACTTTCGCTGAACAGGCCTTAAAACTTTTTTAAAAGTGCATCTTGCAAGATGTCTGACTTTAGCCGCTCATCAGCATACATGCGTTTTAAACGGGCATTTTCAGCCTCAAGTTCTTTAAGCCGCGTCATCATTGAAAGATCCATGCCGCCATATTTGGACTTCCACTTGTAGAATGTAGCAGAGCTCATACCATGTTCGCGGCACAAGTTCGGTATGGGTGTTCCTGCTTCAGCTTGCTTCAAGATACTCATGATCAAGCTGTCTGAATACTTAGATGTTTTCATAGAAAATCTCCTTAAATCAAGGTTAAGAGATGGATCCGTAAATTTGAACAACTCCTATAAGTGATATTCTGCTCCTCAAATGATGTTATAAACATCAATATATGGAGTATTTTATGGCACGTAGACCAAGAAGAAATCATTCAAATGATTTTAAAGCTAAGGTAGCACTTGCTGCGATTAAAGCAGAAAAAACACTTGCTGAATTGAGTGCTGAGTTTGATGTTCATCAAAACCAAATTATTGACTGGAAAAATCAATTGATCTCAGCTTCCTCGCAAGCTTTCGATCAATCAAAAGCTCCAACAGAACCACCCATCGATCTAAAAAAACTACATGCAAAAATCGGTGAGCAGGCATTAGAAATTGATTTTTTAGAAGGTGTGTTGAAGAAACTGGGCCGCTTCAACCACAAAAGTTAATCGACGACTCACTTCAGATTTCAGTATCTAAGCAAGCTAAGCTGCTGAAAGTCTCCCGTGGTTGTTATTACTATCGCCCAAAACCTGTGAGTGCATCAGATCTGAAGCTGATGCGATGTATTGATGAATTACATATGCAATATCCTTTTGCAGGCAGTCGTATGATGCGTGATTTGTTGAATCGTCAAGGACATCATATAGGACGACGTCATACACGTACTTTAATGAAGAAAATGGGTATTCAGGCGTTATATTGCAAACCAAATTTAAGCCAGGCTAATCAAGCTCACCGTAAATATCCATATCTGCTCAAAGGGTTGGCTATTCAGCGCAGTAATCAAGTGTGGTCTACGGATATAACGTATATCCCTATGGCAAAAGGCTTTGTTTATTTATGTGCTGTGATTGATTGGCATAGCCGCAAGGTACTTGCGCATAGGGTATCGATTAGTATGGAGGTGGATTTTTGTATTTCGGCTTTAAATGAAGCGATTGAAAAATATGGTCGACCTGAAATATTTAATACAGACCAAGGCAGCCAGTTTACCAGTGATGCATTTATTGATGTATTGAAATCAAATGGCATTCAAATCAGTATGGATGGTAAAGGTCGATGGGTAGATAATGTGATGGTTGAACGATTATGGCGGAGCGTTAAATATGAAGAGGTGTATCTCAAAGCTTATAGCAGTGTCACAGATGCGAAAAAGCAATTAAGTGCATATTTTGAGTTTTATAATTTGAAACGACCTCATTCGAGTCTAGACAAAATGACACCAAATGAGTTTTACTATGATCAGCTACCCCAACAAAACAAGGTGGCTTAACTAGAGCGGAATATCACTTATAAATACGCTTTTAGTTGTTCAAACAAGTGGGACCACCTCTTTATTCGATTTTCTACTTTTAAACTCAATTATTTTTAGGGAGGATTACCCTTAGTAAATAAAAAAATTTTATATAAACGTGAAAAGTCTATCCAGACATTACCTAATATTGCATTAAAGCTAAAAGAAATTTTACATGAAAGTCTCTTTCATGATTTAGACTTACAAACACTCTCAACATTGGTGAAAACAGATCGTTTTTATATTAACCGTGTATTTAAAAAAAACTTTAACTGTTCTCCACATCAATATCTGATCCAACTCCGTTTAAATAAGGCAAAAGAATTGTTAAGAAAAGGATTATCAGCAACAACTGTTGCTTCATATCTTTGTTTTTCTGATCAAAGTCATCTAGGTCGATGGTTTAAACGTTGTTATGGCATAACATTGAATCAATATCAAAAAGCGTGCACAAATGTTCTAGATATATCTTGAAGATATTTATCAAACTAGCCAAATAGTTTATTAATTTTTGGATTTTATTTTGGAAACGATTTTAGCTTTTTGTGCCTTTTCTTTTGTTGCATCAATTACTCCTGGACCAACCAATTTCCTTATTCTTAGTACAAGTCATCAATTTAGTATTAAAAAAACATTAGGCTTAATCTTCGGTGGAAGTATTGGTGCTGCATCATTAGTCTTAATTACAGGACTTGGAATTGGTACAACACTCAATGAATACCCCAAGATTCAATTAATATTAAGTTTCACTGGCGGCATTTGGTTAAGCTATATTGGATGGAAAATTTTTAATTATAGACCTGATCTAGAATCTAAAATCTAAAATCCAAAATCAAAATAAGAAAAATGGTTTTTTTACAGGCTTCTTTTTACAGTTTATCAACCCTAAAAGCTGGTTGATGGCTATTGCTGTTATTACTGGGCGAATTCAAACATGAGGTGCGACAGTTTGAAAAGTCTTATGATAATCAACAAGCTGAGCAAATTTCTCTAATGGTGTAAGCCAATCTAACGCCTTTCTAGGACGAGTATTCAGTGACATGGCAACTTGATTTAAATAATGCTGATCTGCCTGATTTAAATCAATCCCTTTAGGTAAATATTGCCTAATTAAACCATTCATATTTTCGCATGTGCCTTTTTGCCAGGGTGAATGTGGGTCACAGAAATATACATCTATGCCTAAATCTTCTTCGAGTATTTTATGTTCTGACATCTCACGTCCACGGTCATAGGTCAACGTTTTACGCAGTTCTGCAGGTAAATATTTCAGAGCTTCAGTTAAAGCCTTGCGCACTGATTCTGCCTTTGCATCAGGTAATGTTGCCAAGATACAGAGCCGTGTATTTCGTTCAATAAGTGTTGCTATCGAACTTTTATTGTCTTTACCTTTAATTAAATCAGCTTCCCAATGACCCGGTATTTTTCTTTCTTGAACTTCGGCTGGGCGCTCATGAATAGTTTTAATATCCTGTAATATAGAATCTTTTTTAGGTTCACCGTTAGCTTTTCGCTTTTTATTTTCATGACGTAGACAGGATAATAAGTCTTTTTTCAACTCACCCTTTGGTAATGCTCGTATCGTTGAATAAATCGTTGTATGGCTTACATTCATTGTTTGATCCAAATCAGGAAATGTCTTTAAACGCTTTGCTATTTGCTGAGGAGACCATAAACAACGGATCGCTTCAACAATAAATTTCCAGAGGATTGAATCGATTTTGAGTTTTCTGTGACCACGTCTACGTCTAGCGAAGGTGTTATCAGAAGCATATTGAGCTTGATAAACGTCATTGATGCTATTTCTTTTAAGCTCACGATAGATCGTACTAGGATGTCTTTTAATAAGTTCAGCAAATTTTCTGGCTGAAAAGCCTTCTTTTCTTGACTCAAGCATTAATGCAGTACGATCTTCAAAGTTAAGATGATGGTATGACAATTTTATATACTCCATAAACCCTTTAAATTAATTAGGTGGTTTATGTCGCACTTCAAGTTTTACTCTGCCAAGTATTTTTAGATAATGCTTGGAATCAATTCAATTCATCAAGTTTTAAAAAATAATTCCTTTTGTCAGGTCTATCATTTTTTAAATGCTTTAAAAATATTTTCGCAGTTTCCTCCGATGCATCCTCTCTTAGGCAACGTTCAACAAAGGATATATCTACAAATTCATCTGCTAACCCAGCACGACCAAGATCTAAAAAATAAATTTCATTGAATTTATCTATAAAAATATTACTATCCGTGATATCGCCATGAGAAAAAACCAATCTTTCTTCAACACGAGTCTCGGTTAACTCATTCCATAGACTTAGGTAAGTTTTATGGTCTCCCCATAATTCAGTGTCAAAATCATCTTGATCTATATCGTCAAGGAGTTGGTTATCAATAAAAAATTTTGACTCTTTTAACCGATGATCAATGTTTGAAATAAATGGACAATCAATAATAGCAATTGAATTTAACAGATTGAGTGCCTCCTTATAGATAGCAAGCAATTCTTGGTCTGTTAAAAAAAGCGCTGAAATTGGTTTTGCATTGATCGCTTTAGTGATCATGAATTCAAACTGCTCATCCTGAAAAGTCATGATGAGTTCAGGCACCTTTAATTTCTCAGAGAGCCAACTCAACATTTTCGCTTCACGAGAGACACTGTATGTGGTCTCTGTATATAAAGTGCTAGATCGCTTAAGAAAAAAAGTTTCATTATTTCGATTAAAAGAATAAACATCCGATGGCGACTGACCAATTTTATTTGGCTCTAAAACGCTGTTTCCGATAAATTGTTGAATAATATTGGGCAATTCCATCAAGTTTTCCTTTTATTCAGCATTAAAAACCCCGCAAATGCGAGGCCTAGTAAATAGATGATCTTAATTTGGTTCACTGTAGCAAAAATATGGGGCGAATTCAAACATGAGGTGCGACAGTTTGAAAAGTCTTATGATAATCAACAAGCTGAGCAAATTTCTCTAATGGTGTAAGCCAATCTAACGCCTTTCTAGGACGAGTATTCAGTGACATGGCAACTTGATTTAAATAATGCTGATCTGCCTGATTTAAATCAATCCCTTTAGGTAAATATTGCCTAATTAAACCATTCATATTTTCGCATGTGCCTTTTTGCCAGGGTGAATGTGGGTCACAGAAATATACATCTATGCCTAAATCTTCTTCGAGTATTTTATGTTCTGCCATCTCACGTCCACGGTCATAGGTCAACGTTTTACGCAGTTCTGCAGGTAAATATTTCAGAGCTTCAGTTAAAGCCTTGCGCACTGATTCTGCCTTTGCATCAGGTAATGTTGCCAAGATACAGAGCCGTGTATTTCGTTCAATAAGTGTTGCTATCGAACTTTTATTGTCTTTACCTTTAATTAAATCAGCTTCCCAATGACCCGGTATTTTTCTTTCTTGAACTTCGGCTGGGCGCTCATGAATAGTTTTAATATCCTGTAATATAGAATCTTTTTTAGGTTCACCGTTAGCTTTTCGCTTTTTATTTTCATGACGCAGACAGGATAATAAGTCTTTTTTCAACTCACCCTTTGGTAATGCTCGTATCGTTGAATAAATCGTTGTATGGCTTACATTCATTGTTTGATCCAAATCAGGAAATGTCTTTAAACGTTTTGCTATTTGCTGAGGAGACCATAAACAACGGATCGCTTCAACAATAAATTTCCAGAGGATTGAATCGATTTTGAGTTTTCTGTGACCACGTCTACGTCTAGCAAAAGTGTTATCAGAAGCATATCGAGCTTGATAAACGTCATTGATGCTATTTCTTTTAAGCTCACGATAGATCGTACTAGGATGTCTTTTAATAAGTTCAGCAAATTTTCTGGCTGAAAAGCCTTCTTTTCTTGACTCAAGCATTAATGCAGTACGATCTTCAAAGTTAAGATGATGGTATGACAATTTTATATACTCCATAAACCCTTTAAATTAATTAGGTGGTTTATGTCGCACTTCAAGTTTTACTCTGCCCTGTTTATACAGCACAACTAGCTAACTACTATCAGTCACTCATTCTATTTTCATTCATCTTTATGCTGATTTCTCTACCTTGTTTATTTATTTGGGCTTATTTAGGAAAAATCACAAAAAAAATACTTTCTACAGCTCATCATATGGTGCTCTTTAATCGAGTATTAGGTACTGTTTTACTTATTTCAGTATGGTATCCAATATTGCATGCTATTTAACATAATGGTGGTTATACGCAATACACTTGTATATTAATATAAAAATCAATGACTTAAAATTTCACACTCAACCCTAAAATCCGTAAAAAGCCGACTTTGAAACAAGTCGGCTTTTTTATGTTCGATTCTGTAAGATTTTGCCAATAGAAAATGGAACAACTTTGCAAAATTTACAATTTTGTATTAACATTTTTATATTAACAAAAGCGATGCAACTATGGAAATTGAGTTTTCATGGGATGAGCATAAAGCAGAAACAAACCTCAAAAAACATGGTGTAGCTTTTGAAGATGCAACCTTGGTTTTTTATGATGCTCATGCCGTCTTCAAACAGGATCGCTTTGAAAATGGTGAATATCGTTGGCAAGCGATAGGTCTCGTACACGGGCAGACAGTTTTATTGGTGGCTCATACTGTACAAGATCATAATGGGATTGATCATATCCGTATTATTTCAGCACGACAGGCAGAGAAAAAAGAGAGGAAACAATATGAGCAAAACCGTTACCTACAAAATGGATTTGAATAATCCTCCTGTTTTGTCTGAAGAACAAAAGGCAAGACTGGAAGCGTTAGCTAAACGTCCAGACAGTGAAATCGATTTTTCAGATATTCCTGAACTTGATGACAGCTTCTGGAAAAATGCAGTGCAAAATCCATTTTACAAGCCGACTAAACAAGTAACTACGGTTCGCATCGATGCAGATGTCATGCAGTGGCTAAAAGCCCAAGGCAAAGGCTATCAAACACGAATGAATAAAATTTTACGGGATGCCATGCTTAAAGAATTAAAAAATCATCAATAAAAATGGGAGCTTAGGCTCCCATTTTTGTGTTATTCCTAAGTAGAAATGTCCTACCTAATAACCAAATAGAAATGTCCTATACAGACACTTCCAAGTCAAGCACAGGATTCAGATTTCGTTCTTTGATTACTGTTTTCTGTGCACGTCTGCTCGGCATCTTTTGAGAACGATTGCGTTTGTTTTGCTGTTCTAATTCTTCGTGCTGTTGTTGAATATGATTGAGAACAGCACCTAAACGTTTATTCTCAACAACCTCTCGCTGGTTGAGCTGACTTAATTTATCGAAGATGCTGTAATTGATTTTTCTTCCTTGATGTTCAATGGCTACCGTGCCATCCGGGTATTCCAGAAACTCAAGATACTTGCCGATCAACCTTTTATTTTCTTCGGTATTTTCCAGTAAATATACGCATTTATCATAAGTAATCGTCAGGCTGTTCGTGACTCTGCGGGGTTCACGCCAGGTAAAAACATCATCTAATTCTTCGGCTGTTTCAGTGACAGTCCGGTGTAGATCCTTGGGATTAAAGGCCATATTGGCAAATTTACGATTAAATTGCTCGATAAAGCAGGGCAGCCAGGCATTCGCTTGCTCAATCGAATAGATGCCTTCCAGGCGCATTTCTTTAATCAGACGGTCCTGAAGCGTTCTATTCGCCCGTTCTACACGGCCTTTGGCTTGTGGTGAATTGGCGAAGATGATATCGATATTGAGGGTACTGAGTACGCGTCCAAACTGGGTAATCTTGGTGTCTTTCTTGCTGCTTTGATTCACCCTGAAGACTGAATGTTTATCACTGTAAAACGCCAACGGCTTACCATGCTGCTCAACATACAAACGTGTTGAAATCATATAGTCAAATGCTGATTCCGACTCACAGAAACGTAAATGCTGTAATTTTCCTGTGGCATCATCGATAAATACCAGCAGACAGCACTTAGCAGCGCGTCCTTCAAACCAGTCATGGTGTGAGCCATCGATTTGAATCAGTTCACCATAACAATCTCGGTTATAACGAGGCTGATACGGGCGTTTCAGGCGCTTGGCGCGAGGAATCCACAGATCGGCTGCAATCATCCAGGAACGCAGTGTTTCCACTGAAATATCGAATCCATGAACAGTGGTGAGCTTTTCATGCGCTAAAGTGGGTCCGAAACCATGCAGTTGATCCGAAACAATATTGAGGCACTTGAGTCTGAGCTCTTCAGGAAGCCTGGAATTGCTGATTTGGCCACGTGCAGCATGTGCTAATGCAGCTGGGCCTTGAGCTTTGTATTTTTGCAATAAACGTCTGATCTGACGTTCTGAAATATGAAGTAGCTGAGCAGCTTGGGACTGGGTTATGCGTTGATCACAGATTTCTTGCAAGACCGACAATCGTTTAAGTTCTTTATCCGACATAGACACCAACATATCAAACCGTCCGCTAAGAAAATTGCAAAAGTGCATATTCTAAAAGCGGACATTTTTACTTTGGAGAAACCGGACATTTCTACTTGGGGCTTACATAAAAACGGGAGCCTTTAGCTCCCATTTTTACTATATTTTTTAAAGTCTTAGGCATGTTGTACTGTGAGTTTTAGGCCTAAAGCATTCACAACACGATTAATCGTATCAAAACGTGGTGCTGAATCCTGACGTAGGGCTTTGTAGAGTGCCTCACGTCCAATCCCTGCTTCTTTAGCGATTTGAGTCATGCCACGAGCTTTAGCAATAACGCCAAGTGCATGGGCTAATTCAGCTGGATCATTCTCTTCAAGAACCATATTGAGATACATCACAATGTCTTCTTCAGTTTTGAGCGACTCAGCCATATCAAAACTTGGTAAATCAGCGACTTTAACCATTTTAATCCTCCAATGTTTTCGATAATTTGACTGCACGATCGATATCTTGTTGTTGAGTCGATTTATCTCCTCCACCAAGCATTACAATCACTACGTCACCATGTTGGATGTAATACATTCTCCATCCAGCACCGAAGAACTCTCTCATTTCCCAAACGCCATCTTGAAGAGGCTTAATGTCTCCCCAATTTCCACGTTGAACCTTATCCAATCTACGATTCAGGCGAATACGGGTCATATTGTCTTTAATGCCATCCAACCATTCATCAAACTCTGGCAGACGTTTAATTTCAATCATGAGGATTCCTTGTTTTCTCACCATATTGTATTCGATCGAATACAATATGCAAGTAATCTATATGGACATCCATTAATTTCTTATAATCGCCATTATGTTAAGTGATTAAAAAAGCCTTGAAATAGTTGTAAATTAGTTGTAAAATAGTTGTATATTAATTTCACACCTATGGAGGTTTTTATATGTCAAGAATGTCAAAAACAAGCGCCAGCTATATTCGTATTGCGGATAAGATTATTTTTACCTATGCGGAACTAGTACCTGGCAATCATCATGAGTTCAACAAAAAAAATAAAGGCGTACCAGTTGCCGCTGTGCATTATGAAAAATTAGACGAGTATATAATTTTACGTGATGGTCAGGAACAACCGCTGTGCATTGATGACCCGAAAAAATTTATCAGATCAATTCGCCGATTAAATAAAGATTGTGAAATCATAAATAAGCTATGACCATATTTAATGGAATACCTAGAATGACACTTTTAACGATAGTTTAAGCGTTTACACAGTTTTATTTACAGTCTCTTAAGTTTTCCTAAAATTAACATAATACACGTTATACGAATCCCAAGGCATGGCTTTTAGTCATGCTTTTTTTATCAAAAGAGTATAGCTGAATGATAGCGAGCCAAATAATATAAAGCATCTATCATTAAACTTAATGCAATAATTAAATGATAGTATTATCATTTATCTAATCGAATTAAGGCTAAATGATAGAAATGAATACACGTATTTATCTACGAGCTTCAACTAAAGATCAAGATGCAGAAAGGGCTTTGCAGATTCTTCAGGATCTAAACCAAAATTTGAATTTGGGCGAAACCATTGTGTACGTGGAAAACTATAGTGGTACGAAGTTAGACCGACCTGAATTGAATAAGCTACTGTCAGAAGCAAATCAAGGGGCACTGTTGCAAATAGGCTGACATGATAAGCTAAATATCTTATTTATTTCGAGATACAGCAGATGAATCCCTTCCACGGTCGGCACTTTCAAGGTGAAATCATTCTTTGGGCTGTTCGTTGGTATTGTAAATATGGCATCAGCTATCGTGAACTTCAAGAAATGCTCGCTGAACGAGGCATAAATGTGGATCACAGTACAATTTATCGTTGGGTTCAGCGTTATGCTCCAGAAATGGAAAAACGGTTACGCTGGTATTGGCGTAATCCTACAGATTTACATTCATGGCATATGGATGAGACTTATATCAAAGTGAAGGGGCGATGGACTTACCTGTATCGTGCAGTTGATCAACAGGGTCATACGATTGACTTTTACCTTTCCGCTAGACGGAACAGTAAATCAGCCTATAGTTTTCTAGGAAAGATCTTCAATACGGTGAAAAAATGGCAAATTCCACGGGTCATCAATACAGATAAAGCAGCGACCTATGGCCATGCTTTATCACGATTAAAGCGAGAAGGAAAATGTCCAGTAGATATTGAGCACAGGCAGATTAAGTATAAAAATAATGTCATTGAATGTGATCATGGTAAGTTAAAGCGAATCATCAGGGCCACATTAGGATTCAAATCTATGAAGACTGCTTATGCCACAATTAAAGGTATTGAAGTCATGCGTGCACTACGTAAAGGACAAGCATCGTCATTTTATTATGGTCAGCCTCAGGGTGAAGTGTGTCTAATCAACAGGGTTTTCGGTCTCTAAGCACTTTTTAAAGGGAACATCATCGACTCAAATCACTATTTGCAACAGTGCCGCCAAACTTTCTATAGTCTTTGACAATTACAATTCATAAAAACTAAGTATGCCTGATCAACAGCTTTCCCTCAGTGAATACCTCGAAACAGTCCAAGAGATCGTAAAGATTGCCTTTGGTGATCCTGTATGGGTTAAAGCTGAAATTAGAAGCCTGAACACCAAGAGTGGTCACTGCTACCTAGAACTTGCTGAAAAAGAAGAGGGCACTGATAAAGTCATTGCATCTTGTAAAGGAACCATTTGGAAGTCCAC
The DNA here is from genome assembly GCF_002165375.2 of Acinetobacter chinensis. Lineage (NCBI taxonomy): Bacteria > Pseudomonadati > Pseudomonadota > Gammaproteobacteria > Moraxellales > Moraxellaceae > Acinetobacter > Acinetobacter chinensis. The sequence goes on along the minus strand of NZ_CP032133.1, from coordinate 18,749 downwards.
TGCAGCTAAGCTTCTGTACAAGTTTCAGAACGAAAGTGGAATGGAGCTGTCAAAGGACCTGAATATTCTGATTAAAGTCAAAGCCAGCTTTAGCCCACAATATGGGTTCTCAGTAAACATTGAAGACATTGATTCAAGCTTTACGCTCGGTGATCTTGCGAGACGTTACCAACAGATCGTAAAGCAACTCACAGAAGATGGCTTGATTGACAAGAATAAGAAACTCCCTACACCATTTGACATTAACAAGGTTCTCGTCATTGCACCTGAACAAGCTGCAGGATTAGGAGACTTTAGAAAGGATGCTGATATTCTGTATAAAGCAGGGGTCTGTGAATTCATCTATCACTCAGCAACATTTCAAGGTAATACAGCAGCAGCAAGTATAATTGCTTCTTTAAGCCAAGGATTAAGACAGTGGGCCAATGAATACAAAACACCTCCTGACTTGATTGTCATCATTCGTGGTGGTGGTGCTGTCAATGATTTGGCTTACTTGAATGATTACGATCTAGCTGCTTTGCTTTGCAAACGATCAGTACCTATTTGGGTTGGTATTGGACATGAACGAGATAAGACCATTCTCGATGAAATTGCACATCGATCTTTTGATACACCAAGTAAAGTGATTGGCGGTATTAGAAACCATATTGCTGAACGTGTAGATGAGGTCAAGGTTTTCATTCAATCCATCCAACTGTACTCTCAGCAGCAGATCCAAGCGTACCAAAGCCAAAATGATCAGTTAATGCAAATCACCAAATCTATGGCTCAGGCACAACTTAATCAAACCAGCAAACAAGCTGACCAAGTGAAGACGAATGTCCATTACTTTGCTCAGCAACAATTGAAACGAGCAACGCTTAATGTGGAAACGCTGATGCGAATGACGCTGATCCAAAACCCTACAAATGTATTGGCTAGAGGTTATGCCATCGTTCGTAGTGGAGGGAAGGCTATAACATCCATTCATCAAGCCAAGGATCAAACTTTGGCGATTCAATTACATGATGGTTTAATCAATACACAAGTTTTACAGGTGAAACCAAATGAGTGAACAACAACTAACATTTAAAGAAGGCTATGACATCTTAAAGAAGAATGCTGAGCTTCTAGAGTCTCAAGAGGAGCCGGACATTGATAACCTGATGAAAGTTGTTGAAGAATCCATGGCAGCTTATAAAAGCTGTAAGCAACGCATTGATGCAGTACAACAAGCATTGAATGAAAGCTTTAAGGATTAATCTTTAATTGTTAGCAGTTGATCCCATTTAAAGTAGTTCTGTGTTAGCCGATTTCGTGACATATTCCATGTTCTGTTCGGCATTAAACTCGCGCCCAAGGCAATCTTGGTTTTGCCATACTTAAGATGAATCGCTTCAAGGGAATCCATCAAAGCGTCACTGATCTCGATATGCTTCATGTCGGTAAACATATCATATACATGGCTTGCCTTTGGTTCGAGACACGTTAGAATCACGCCACATTTCTTGAAGGCAATGTCCTTGGCATACAGGCCATCAATCATCGCTGTAGCGAGTTTAGATAGCAGCAATAAGTTGTCGGTAGGTTCTGGTAAAGCCAAGGATAAAGACTTGTTGTAGAAGGGCTTTGAGCTATCAAATGGGTTTGATTGTACGAAACCAATCAGACAACCACACAACAGATTATCATCTCTCAGTCTGCTAACCGCATCCATGACATATAGCGACATAGCCTCCTTGAGATCATCAATATGGTAGATGCGTTGACCAAAAGAGCGACTCGCAATAATTTGCTTCTTGGCTGGTGGCGTATGTTCCAGTTCAATGCAAGCAATTCCATGGAGTTCCAATAAGGTTCTGTGCATCACTACAGAAAATTGGTCCCTGATCATCACAGGGGAAGTCAAGACAAAATCCATAACTGAATGAATCCCCAGGCTGTTGAGCTTCTTGGAATGCTTTCGGCCTACGCCCCAGATTTCACCAACATCTATGGCTTGATGCAGAGTTTCAGCAGAGCATGGATCCATTGAAACCAAGTTGCAAACACCATTGAAGTAAGCGTTCTTCTTGGCAATATGGTTCGCTAGTTTCGCTTCAGTCTTTGAGCGGCCAATGCCAATACATACAGGTAAACCAAGCCAAGAAAACACACGCTGACGAATTTGATGGGCATATTCAGTCAAGTCGTAATTCTCTGAATGAGCTGTCAGATCCAGAAAGCACTCATCAATTGAGTAAATCTCCTGCTCTTTGGGAGATACAAAATCGGACAGGATTTTCATGAATCTGCGAGACATCTCTGCATACAATGCATAGTTGCTCGATAGCACCTGCACCTGATGCTGCTCTACGATGTCCTTGATCTGAAAGAGAGGAACACCCATCTTGATGCCCAAGTCTTTGGCTTCTTGGGAACGTGCTACAGCACAGCCATCATTGTTGGATAGCACAATGACAGGCTTATTGTTCAAGCTTGGGTTAAAGATGCGTTCACAACTGACATAGCAGTTATTGATGTCTACTAAAGCGTAGATCTTGTTTTTACATTCCATGTTAAGAAACCAAGAAGAATGATGAACGCTACTAACGCTTTCTGAATGGCTTGATGACAAAAGTCACTACACCCCAAATTAGCATTTCCTGCCCATCTTGCAGATGAATGTCGGAATACTCAGGGTTCTCTGCTTTAAGCCAACGATTATCATCACCTTCGATCATGAGGCGTTTTACAGTGAACTCATTGTCGATCAGTGCAATCACGATGTCTTCATGCTTGGCTTCAATGCTACGGTCTACAATCAGTTCGTCATCAATCTCAATACCTGCATCCCTCATGGAAAGTGAAGCGACTCTCACAACGAATGTTGCTGCTTCATTTTTGATGAGGTGTTCATTCATGTCTAATGTTTTGTCGACATAATCCTGGGCAGGAGAAGGGAAGCCAGCAGCAACCTTTTCTGAAGCCAAAGGAATACTCATTACAGAGCTTGGATTCACTAGGGTTATAGATGCTACATCATTGAACTTGGCTTTATTTGATCCTGTTAGGTAATTCTTTATTTCAAGAATTCTAGACTCAGGCACACGAATGACCTTAGTAGGTTCATCATATAGAGGCTTTCTACCTGCACCATCTCGACTACCTCCACGTTGTCCAACCATACAATTCACTCCCCAACAATTGAATATGTAACATAATCAAATGATAGGGGATGAGCTTAATCGAAGACAATGAAATTACGATGAATGGTTGATGTGAATCATCAAATGATGTTCCTTTGAGCAGACCTTTACTTATGTCAACGTAGAGGTCAAACCAAGAGGAAGAATAGTTAGTGCCGCCTTCGGCGGTGTTTTGGGATAACCGATTAATGCAAATCCAAACCAAAGGAAACCACTATGAAAATCATGAACCGTACCGGTTTTGTCGGAGACTTTTTTATTTAAGTTAAGCCACCTGACCTAACGGGTTAATCTTATCATAGTACATTGCTTCAAACTCAAAAGGCGACACATAACCTAGTGCACTGTGTACACGCTTTTTATTGAACCAATCTACCCAGTTTAGTGTCGCAAGTTGTACATCTGCTAAACCTTGCCAATCTGCTTTTAAATATTCAATCACCTCTGTTTTGTATAAGCCATTCACCGTTTCAGCCAAAGCATTATCGTATGAATCACCAGTTGTATCGACTGATGCTCGTAAATTTGCTGCTTCTAAACGATTGGTATAGCGAATCGAAAGATATTGCACACCCCTGTCGGAATGATGAATCACATTCTTTGGCATGCCTCGATCGTGCAATGCTTGCTCAAGTGCATCGAGCACCATATCTGTATTCATCCGTGTAGATACTTTCCATCCAACAATTGCTCGTGAGAACACATCAATAATAAAGGCGGTATAGACCCAGCCTGAATGAGTTTGAATATACGTAAAGTCACTGACCCATAATTGGTCAGGTCGATCAGCACTAAAATTACGTTTCACTAAATCATCTGCTCGTTTTTGATCATCTCGGTTGCGGGTAGTTTGTTTGTTCTTACCACGCCAAACACCTTGTATATCTAGCTTCTGCATCAATCGAGCAACTGTACAACGTGCAATAACATAACCCTCACGTTTCAATTGTTGCCAAACTTTACGTACACCATATCGACCTGAACTTTCCTTCCAAATTCGTTTAATTTGTTCAGCATGATGCTTATAATGTAGATCTCGTTTCGCTCGATGTTCTGGATTGTCAGCGAGATCTAAAGTTCGGTAATAAGTTGAAGCTGCGATCGGTAAAATCCTACAAATCGCATCAACACCATATAAGTCTTTATTGTTATGGATGAAATCCACCATTATTTGTGTGGGCGGTCGAGCTCCGCCTGGGCGAAAAAAGCGGCTGCTTTACGTAGAATTTCATTGGCACGCTTTAATTCTTTAATTTCACGTTCCATTTGCTTCATTTTTTCTTGATCAGATATCTGTTGTACTTTAATAGGATTTTGCTGATCTAAATGCTTTTGATGCCAGGCACGAAGTGTTTCAGGAGTACAACCAATCTTAGGCGCAATTGCTGTGATTGCAGCCCAAGTAGAAGGATAATCTTTTTCAGATTCAATTAGTAATTGAACCGCTCTTTCTCTAATTTCGGGGGTATAGGTTGGTTTTTTCATCGGAATAGTCTCTCAGAATATTGAGTCTCCGACAAACCCGGTACGGTTCACTTCCTTATTCCAGCATTTGATTAGGTAGAAGATTGGTTGACCGCCATTCAGTATAGCTTGATCTAGGAAGGCTTGACGCTTACAGCCCTTGATCTTCATTTGTTGTCTTCTTAGTACGTGGCTTTCTTGTTTTTGGTAATACAGGTACACGTGCATCTGCTGTTGCTTTCTTATTGGCTTGTACCAGATTAATGTTGTTGACTTCTAGGCTTGCTTCTAAAGCATTGTCGATACCGCTTTTAAAAGTTTTAATTTCAAAGTCTTCAGGAGCTTTGAAGTACTGTTCAAATACAGTTACAGGAACAGTAGGTCCATTTAGAATAAGCTGTAGCTTTGTTTGATCTGATAGCTCAGGACTGAAGTCTTGATATGTTGCTAATACGAATTTCTTTTTATTGGTGATGATGAATACTGAATACATGGTTGTATCTCTTTTTATTTGAAGTTGTTTTTATTCTTATTGTTTTTCTGTTTGCTTATAATTTTTAGTTATAGAAAACAGATACATATATAACATATTTTTATTATACTGTCAATCCTTATAACTTTTAGGAATAAGAATACCTATTCTGCATAGGCTATTCGTATTTGTAGTCTTTAAAATCAGTTCCCTCTACAAGTGTCATACACGTAAGGAAAGCTACATCACTTGCTAACTGTTCATCTCTTACGTTCCAGAACTCATCTACAACTGCATTAATTAGTTGCTTATAATAGTTTTTATAAAAGGAATGCTTGTTTAACTGTGTTTCTAAAGTATTGAAATAACCTACCTTAAATTCTTCTTTTCCTATGTCTTCATATTTTTGTATTTCGACAGAACTTTTGGCTATATCCTCCGCTACAGCACAAAGACTAAATTTGTAATTATGATCCACTTCAATAGCTTGAGCCATAGTACCAGTACAAGCCAACAGTAAAGTTAAAACTATCTTTTTCATATTAAACAGTTATATGTAAAGTTGTAGCTTCATTCTATTTGATTAGTATTGAAAAATAAACAGCATACAAAACAGATTAGTAGGCAGTCAGTTCAATGTTTGATATGGATACGTGCCTGTTAAGGTACGGATACAGATTAAAGATTGATTATCTGACTGTTAAAGGTTGTTATTCATTGACTGTTAAGGAAATGAATAAGAAGCTTGTTATAGGTTGAACAACTATTTTTCTATAAGAAGATATGAGAACGACTGAAAGGAGTTCGATATATCGCTCTATTCTTTTTCTTTATTTGAAAAATTAATTAAATATTTATTAATTAGTTATCTGTATTTTTTTATAATTTCTTCTTTAAGATTCAAGTTAAAAAAAGCCCTAAAAGATTGACTTTTTTGATAGTCCCAAGACAAGGTTTTGTCTAGCCTTATTTTATAAGACTTTTTAAGCTTCCTTCAAAATCAGTTGAAAACATTGAGTTATAAAAGAATGGACCTCAGCTCGAAACTTTACGAAGTATAGCGAGTAACAACGAAGCTATGCTGAAGTAAATGTTTGAGCAACCAACCGACTGTATGCAATAGCTACAGTAATGGAAGGAACAGAGGGCGGTCAGTAAATAGGCTTTAGGTGCTATGTCTGTGTGCGCTTATGTGTACCTAGAATCCGTACATTTTTGTTTTAAGGTTTTTGCTTTTTTCATTTTTAAAAACAAGTAGTTATAAAATGTCTAAGACAAGGTTTTGTCTACAGCCTTTAAATTTTCCTTTATAAATTCACTGTAATTTGAGTATCGAATTGCAGCGAAAGCCGTATAAAACCTAAGATCAATTAAGACCGAAATCTGTCTTACTTATCCACAGTTTTAAATTTAAAAACAAAACAAGTGTTTAGCTAGACAAATAAAGCAATTCAAGACAAAAATAGATCCACAAGACAAGTTATTGACATTATCTGTCTTGATGTAATATAATCTGTCTCAAGAGGGGAGAACAGTCTTCCATTACAACAATATGCAATGAGGATAATAAAACGTGCAAATAGGAAAAATAAGCACAGTGTTTAAAGTTTATGATGCAATGATGGGTAGCGGTAAGACTACTCAAATTATAGAAAACATTAGAACAGCAGAAAAAGACCAGAACTTTCTTTACATCACTCCATTACTTGATGAATGCCATCGTATTTCAGGTACAACATACGATCCTGAAGATGTATTAAAACGTCCTTTAATTACCACAGAAGACGATACAAGCGTTCATTACGCATATTTAGATGATGCTCCTTTGAAGGAAAGACGTTTCAAGCATCCAAGCTATAAGGGTGGAAATAAAGCTGAAAGCTTGCAATACCTGTTAAAGAACAAAGAAAACGTAGTCAGTACACATCAGCTTTTTATGAACCTAACACCAAATATGTTGGATGATGCGAAAGACTATGTACTGATTATTGACGAAACAATTCAAGTCTATGATGTATATACAGAGCATTCATCTACAGAGTTAGAAGCTCTTTTCCGTTTAGGTTGGATTCATGTTGATGATGATGCTGTCACTCTTCGTTTCAACCGTGAAAAGTATGGTGATAACGGTGGTGACCCGACGGGTACGAAATATGAAAACCTAGCAACAATGTGTGATCTCGGTCAGCTCTTGTATGTGGACCAGAAGCTGATTGTTTGGGAATTGAGTATCGACACACTGAGATCTTTTAAAGAAGTCTGGATTGCTACTTATATGTTTGAAGGCTCTCAAATGTCAGCGTATTTGAAATCGTATGGCGTTGAGTATGAACTGATCCGTTTTGGTAACAAGCCTTCTCAAATTAAGCATTTAGTCACTATTTCAGATAACAAGTTTATTAATGAGATTGGTACTAAAACTACAGCATTGAGTTCAAGCCAATTCAAATCAAATAAGAAAGCTTTATGTGAGCAGTTGTCAAAAAATCTTGATAACTATTTCCGTAACCATGTTAAAGCGAAAAAGTCAGATAGACTTTGGACTTCATTTAAAGAAGCACATTCAGCAATTGCTGGATCACGCTATAAAGAAGAATGGTTAGCCTTCAATACAAAGGCAACTAACGAATACAAAGACAAAACCAACTTAGCTTACTTGATGAACCTATATCCAAATCCAATGGTTGTTAAAGCTTCAGCTATGAAGGGATTCCCTGTTAAGGAAGATGTATTCGCTCTATCTGAGATGGTCCAATGGATATGGCGTTCTGCTATTCGTGAAGGTAACCCAATCAATATTTATGTACCAAGCTCAAGAATGCGTAGTTTATTACAGCGTTGGTTAAATGATGAATTTGAAAATTCTGCTGCTGAAGATATTGAAGTTACAGAAGAAGCCGAACAGTTAGAATTAGTTTAAATTGGCTTTGTTGCACAAAGATTTGAAATGCAAAGCGCCCCTAATTGAGCCAAATTTAAGGCGTAACTTGGGTAAGTGGTCGACCTAATTCCGTAAATCTGTTAAGGACTGCTACACGTGCATGGATCTCATTCACTTGGCTATCAAAACTCCTTGCACTGAGTTTATCTCCTAATAATTTGATGCAATGCATCTTAGTTTCAACCAACTTCGCCGATGATAGCCTGACCATTTTTTCCATAGTGTCCTGCCTAAACGTTTAACTGTTCGAAGTAATTCATTTCGCTCTAGCGAGCTACTCTTTGTATCTTTCCATGGTTTCGCATTTTTTCTAGGTGGAATCACCGCATGTGCTTGCCGATCTGCAATGACCTCACGGCATTGCTTGGTGTCATAAGCTCCATCGGTATAAACAGAGTCAATCTGCTCATCTTGTGGAATCTGATTAAGTAAATCACCAAGCACCTGTGAATCACTGACATTATTGGTTGTAAGCTGAACTGCTCGTATTTGTAGGGTTTTGGCATCTATACCAATATGTAGTTTACGCCATTGGCGACGATATTCAGCTCCATGTTTCTTGCGTTTTCATTCGCCCTCACCTAGAAACTTCATGCCTGTAGAGTCTACGAGTAGATGCAGCCCATCGCTACTTTTTTGGTAGCTGATTGCAATATCAATATGCTTTTGTCTTCTACAAAGCGTACTGTAATCTGGTGCGGTCCAATTTAATCCGCAAAGTTTAATCAGACTTTGCACAAAGCCAGTGACCATACGTAAAGATAGACGGAATAAGGATTTAATCATTAAGCAGCATTGGATAGCTGCGTCGGAGTAGGTTTGATTTCGCCCTTGTTTGCCTTTTGATGGAGCATACCATTGCGTAGCAGGATCAAACCAAATGACAATATTTCCGCGACTCATGAGTGCTCGGTTATATGCGGGCCAATTGGTTGTGCGGTAGATTTTGTGTGTAGGCTTCTTCATTTGAAAATTATATCGCTGAAAAACCCTTTACAGATAGGTTTGTGCAACAAAGCCTTACGACGATCACACTCAGCTATGCATTCACCTTGCTGATTTTATTGCTACATACAACTTCGACCGCAGACTCAAAACACTCAGGGGCCTGACTCCCTACGAATTCATCTGCAAACAGTGGATAGATGAACCTGAACTTTTTAAGATTGATCCGATCCATCAAATGCCGGGACTACACAAAAGAAAAAAAAGGCTTTTAGTTTTTTAAATTTCCACTGTGGAAAATTAAAAATATTTTTTTAATTTTTAAAATTATGCTAATATAAATTTAATTTTTATATATTTAATCCATGACAATATACGTAATTGCCAATCAGAAAGGTGGCGTTGGAAAGACCACACTCTCAACCAATTTAGCTGTTGCTCTGAGCAAAAAAGGTCAGACTATTCTTGTAGATGGAGATGATCAACAATCCTCTATAAAATGGAGTAAACGTAGAACACAAGACTCGATTACAACCATTTCGCTCAAAGATAATTTAAAAGAAGAACTACAACAGTTAAAAAATAATAATAAATATATTGTATTGGATGTTGCAGGACGTGATTCAGCTGAGTTTCGTTCAGCATTATTAATAGCAGATGTTCTTATTATTCCAACGCAACCTAGTCAAACAGATATCGAAGTGCTGCCATTTGTGCTTAGATTGGTAAATGCTGCTAAGCAAGTAAATAAGAAATTAGAAACTTTTGTAGTCTTAAATAAAGCACCAACCAATACCAAATCTACAGAAATTGATGCTGCTTTAGAGTTGCTACAACAAGTCAAGTCTGTGAAAACACTAAATACCATTGTGCGTGATCGCAAACAATTTCGCGATGCAATGATCGAAGGAAAATCAGTATTAGAAATGGGTAGTAGTAAAGCAAAAGATGAATTAAATGAATTTTTGGTGGAGATCCTGTAATGGCGAAAAAACCACTCATTGTCGATTTTGATGATGCCTTTGAAATGGAACAAGCATTTATTAATGCAGCAGGAACAGGCAAAGTTGCATTGGTATCATCGACTGAAAATAATATTGTTGATCTACCTATAGAGCTTATTGACTTCTCAGAGCATCAACCTCGCATTATTACAGACAAAGTTTTACAAGATGTTGAAAAGCTTGCCAAAAGTATTGAAACGAATGGGCAAATTTATCCGATTGTTGTGATCAAAAAAGAAGAAACATATGAGCTTGTTGGTGGAGAAAAAAGGTTTCGAGCTGTTCGTGATGTATTAAAACATAAGACTATTCGTGCAATTATTCGAGATGATAAATCTACAGAAAAGACAGCTTTAATTTCATTGATTGACAATTTACATCGGTCAAATCTTAGTGATTTTGAATTAGTCAATGCTATACAAAAACACTGCGATGAGTTTGGTTATACTATACAAAATATAGAATTTATTACTCAAAAATATCAATTAGATCAATCTAAATACTTTAGATTAATGAGCTTTTATAAACTGCCAAACTATATAAAAGAAGATCTAAAAATCCACCCCAAAGCGATTTCAGGTGCAACCGCACAACAATTGTTAACTGAATTAAATAAACTGGTTTTAAAGTTTAACCATCAACTAGTTGAAGATACCACGTTAACCATATGGAAAAAGTACCTAAATGAATTTACAGAAACAAATCGTCCATCAAAAAAATTCATTTATCAAATAGAAAAAGCACTAACGGTACAAGAGACAGCTAAAAAACAAGATCAAAGCATCGAAAATGCCTCTCTAGTAAACAAAATGATCTTAAAAAATAAAAATGGTCTTAAATTTGGTTCGATTAAGATCGAGAAAAGTCTCAATGGGAAAACAGTCCTAAATATTCGCACCAGTTTAAATGCTGAATTTAATCAAGAAAAGATTGAAAAGTTAGAAGAATTTCTTGCCGGTTTAGATGACCACCCATAAAAATTATAAATTTCCACTGTGGAAATTTATAATTGAGTATCCAATATTTTTTTAAATATTGGGTACTGCTATTTATCATACATATTGAATTAAAAAGTGTTAAAGGGAAAAATGCTTACCAGAACGGTAACTGATCTTCTGATGGATCTAAAATTTCATCCATATCAGAATCAACAATATTTTTATCTTCATGATCTGCCTTTTTAGGCTTAACAGATTCTGTTGAGCCTAAGTTGTAAATTTAAAAATTAGCCATTTCAACAGTATTGAGTTTATACAGCCAGTATCAGCTGAGATGGTTACGATAGAAAAAAATTGGAAATGCAAAAAAAATCACTTGAAGTCCTGACCAAGTTAAGTGCAGTTTTGATATTAGATTTACCAGATTTTATTCGACATTTTATCTTGAATCTTAAAAACAAGCTGGATGCTTATATCAAAAGAATTCTTAACAAGGGTGAAAAATCCCATAAAGGTGTTGATGAATTTGAAATTCTAAAATGGTTAATCCATAAAATTTCTTTAGATTTGGAACAGGTTCCAAAGCACAAACATAAAGAGGTACATGCTGTTCTATTTACATGTTTTTTTACTCAATTGTCCGATACCTTAGGTTTGCCATTATCACGGTATATGAAGGTGGGAAAAAATCCGCAGCGTTGTGTTCAATTGAGTGCAAACACTTATAAAAAATACTTTGGCCTGAATAAAGACTTGAAGCTCAAGTTCGAACGAAACCTGAATATCAATTTTTACCCTGAAAAATTATGGTAGCTTTATGAGCCAAACTGATGAATTGTCAGCTGACAAGCAAATTAAACTATTGGAAGAATGGGTCAATCAACCCCTGAGTGTAAAAAAACAAATTTTGACTCAGCTCTTGGCGCAAGATCAGCAGGCACAGGAACTGTATGCTGCTGCTCACAAAATACATGTGGTGATTAAAAATAATCGGATAGTGACACAACAGAAATTATTAGCAGGGTTAACGCAATGGGCTAAAAGTGCATCTATAGGAGAACTAAGCGACCAACAAAAAGCAGTATTCATCTATTCCTATCTTTGTACTGCAGCCTTGTGTGAAATACTGAAGGAAATCATCTTGTTAGAGCCTCAGATTACAAGGGATGAAAAGGATGAAAAGGATGAAAAGGATGAAAAGGATGAAAAGGATGAAAAGGATGAAAAGGATGAAAAACAGGTTATTCTAAATAATTGTAAAAACAACAATAAAATCAACACAGTATCTTATAATTTAAAACTTCTTTTGCAAAAGCAGTTATCGAATACTGAGAAAAATAAACTGTTGTATAAAAAAGTTACACGCAAACTCCAAGCTATGGATGAATTTGATGCCAACGAGTTAAAAATTCTTTTAGAGCGTAAAACAATAAAAAATGATTTTGAACAGCTTAATCTTGGCCGTTATATTCAACAATTTATTATTGTTTTCAACGAGATTGCCAATAGTAGATTAAATTCAACAGTAATTAATGTTCAGGCTTTAATTAACGATATTAAAAAGGGCATGACCTATAAATCTGATTCAGGCACATCATCGTTGGATGTAGAGAATGAGGATACTGGACAGGATACAGAGGCCAATCTTGTCGATCCTGAACAGGATGAGATCGCCAAGCGGGTGAAGGGGAGTTTCTCTGATGACAAACAGAAACAGCTCGAAAAGCAAGCTAAGAGAATTCAGCGACGTGACTTAGCCTGTAAAACTAATCCGCTTTATCTGAAACCCAGTTTATTAACTGAGGTATATCAGCGATTGCAGAAGTGTTATCAAGAAAATAAGAGAAATGATGCATATCAATCGGCTTTAGCTGTGTGTGGTCTGATGTGTCTCTTGACCGGTCTGAGTCCAACGGTCTTTCAAAAGATCAAGTATTTGATTGATATTGGTAGAATTAAAAAAAAATCAGTCAAAAAAGTCATCCATTATTATTGGGTGATCGATCCTAAGTTGAATGCCAATCATTCCGGTGCCATGCAAGATAAAGCACAGCGTTATAATCGGGCCTTAACCCTGGAATGGCGCATGCCAGCACCCTGGATCACCAGTTTAGAGGCTTTAGAGGAACCTGAATTTTGTGTGATTGAGTACAATAATTTTTTGCGGGAAATTTTTAAAGAGCATGCAATTGGCGAAATCACCTGTGGTATGTTAGAGCGGCAAATCTATTTTTATATGGATATGGAGACGGATGATAACCTGGTCGCACACTTGCTGGCCAACAGAGATAGCCGTCATATCGTGCAATGGAACTATGAAGGGCGTCAGATCGATCAAATCGACCAGCATTTTCAAGGCTATATTAATGTTCTATTAGACCGTAGAAAAGGTGAACCATGGATTGAGGATGAACACCCTGGTCATATTTTTCATCGTGAGGAACGTATCGGCAGTCAGCGATGCTGGACTGTAGAGGCCGCGAGTAAATTTTTTAATCAGCTTTATCATTTTGTCAAAAACACATTAGCCAATACTCAAGCGAATCTGATCGAGAAGCTGAATGCTTACAGCATTTGGATGTGGCATCTTTCCTTAATCTGCCTGACGGTGCGTCCAATAGTCGGCATGCCGGGGTTACTGAAACATTATGATCCTAAGGCACAACTGCTTTACGTGCATGATAAAAAAACTGATTCACGAAAAGTAGGACGTCCTGTTCCTGTTACAGGCTACTGGCAGGATCATTTCAATGCATATCGAAAATATCTGACGAAAACCATCGAATCACTCGGGATAAAAAGTTTGCAAGCGCAATTGGAAAACGATGGTTTTATGCTCTATGTCATCTCACATCCTCGGATCAAGTCCCAAAAAGGTCAGGTGAATCTTGCTGAAGTCGTGGAGCATTTGGAGTTACAGCCCATGTCTGCTGATTTTGTCACGAATTACCTTAAAGAGACTGTACAGATTTATAAAAACTGGCCAAGGCATTTCACTAAAAATCATCTCGCCCTGAGTGGTGACATTCACAATACGCTATATACCCATGATAAGCAGAGCATGGGATTCAGTCACATTTCTGGATTAAGCCCTTATCTCTACAAACACGACATTCAGCAACAAGTTAAAAGCTTGCTCAACAAACTAGAAATCGCAAAGCTTGAAGTGCTTTAAAGGACCATCTTGTGCTTGATACATCACTTGTTACGCAATTAGAAAATGCCATTAAAAGAGAAATCGGTGACATTTTTAAGGAAATTTCTCAGCTGATCACTGCTACATACACAGATGTAAATTCTGACCTTGCTCAAATTGATTTTAAGTGGCTTGATCAGCAAATTCTGGACAAGTTTACTCTCTATAGAGCAGTTTTAGAGCAGCTCTGCCAAATATCCAAATTTAAGGGCAATGCTGCAGATTACCTTCAATTCTGTTTTAAACAAGTGAAACGGATTTGTAACGAGAAAAACCAGCAGTGGCAAAAGGATTACCCTTCCTATGCCGAGAGCTATGAGATTAAGTTGCCCGATTGGATAGTCTACACACCTAAACGTCTAGACAACGTTTTTTCAGGACGAAAGTTACAGCAGGGTACTATGCTCGTCGAGGTAAAAGAAAAACTGTATGTGAATTGGGCGGATTATCTCAAACAACAAACTCAAGGTATCCTCTTAGACTCTACGGCTAAAGAGCAACAAAAATTAGTGAATACCTTGTTTGAATGTCTTTGTATTTCATTAATTTTTGATCAGGGATGCATGCAACCTGAACGACTGATAGCCATTCATGATGCGATTTTTCATATGAACCTAGATAGTGGCTTGCTTCCGATCTATTCAGATGCCGAAAAGGTTCAAAAGGCTTATGTCTTTTCATACACCTTGCCCTCGACAAAGTATGGCAACATCTATCGTCAGGATGGCGAAGAAGAGGCGGAGTTATGGCAAACCCAACACATTTATTTCAATGCCTTTGCGATGCTATGTTATCGACGGATTCAGGAGCTAATCAATGGACCGCAAGGGTATGTATTACAAAGCACTTCGCCATTGCTGTACTGGGAAAAAGAACAGAGTGAAATTGAAACGGGGAATCAGCCTGAAGCCTTACTGCTAGAAAAACTTAAAATCCATTTAAACATTGTACTGAATATGGCGGAGGAGGGGGACTCTAGAAAAGCACGTGAGGATCAGCCATTTGCACAGCTTAATCACGTGAAGCTATTTTTAAAAGGCTTGGAAAAGACCGGTTTTGCCATTTTTAAGCATATGGATTATGTCTTGTGGCAAGAGATTCCTAATCTGGATGTGTTAAGTACCAGTGTACTGAACAATCAGATCATCACTTCGCCTTTAATCTATGAGCAGTATACACAGCTCTATGATCAACCCGATTGCTGGAAAACTATTCAAGCTAGAATCAAAAATCTTGAAAAAAAGCCTCAACTCTTAGACTTGGAGATGCCTACAGTTACAGTCAAAACATTTCATGATCGACGAACCGGTCAACGTCATGAGCTGAAATCCTGGCTTTTATCTTTTCATCAGGATATCAAACCCAAACAGCTTGCGGATCAACTCCAAGAAAGCATCCAAAAATCTGAGGACTATAAATCTGCGTATGAGGCTGGAAATGGCGAGTACCTAGATTATGTAGTGGCTATTGCACATTTACGCGTGTGTCAGTGGTTAGAAAACGAATTTGCTTATCATGTGAAAGCAGCGATTAAAGTCTCCACGATCAAGCGTTACTATAGTAGTTTTGTGCTTGACCTACTTTGTTGTATTCTAGAACAGCAGATCAATCTAGATACAGCCACTGAAGAGCAGTTTGAGGAAATGTATCGCACGATTGTTGAAGAAAAACTGCTGAATGATCAGAGAAATCATAAAACGACCGCCCAAACCAACAACAATAAAAAATACAATACCTCGGGTTATGCCTTTGATCGGCTGAAAGCTTTTCACCAATACTTAGTCAAGAATCATCGTGCACCGATTGTGCAATATTTATATGAACGTCAAAGTGACGGTTTATTTTTAAAAACCAGACTCATTAGTCCGCAGATGTTTCAATTGATGATACGGATTCTTAGAGGATACCCAGAAGCTTTGGGTCTGACTGAGCAGGATGCAACCTGTCTAGAATGGGTTTATACATTGGCATTTAGACTGGGCTTGCGTATTGATGAAGCTGCCGGGATCTGTATCGATGATTTTGTATCTCCGCAGTTACGAAAACATCCTGACAATCGACAGCTCTATTATGTGTTTGAATCCGCTTTAGATCAGCAGAAAGACGATCGATCTGACCATAAAATGAGAAAAACAATGGGTGATATTGATGATCTCACCCTCAGGATTCGTCTAAATTCTGAGCGTGATCTGAAAAGTGATAATGCCACGCGTCAGTTTGATTTAGTTCATTTCTTAGCACCGGACGAGTTCACAGGATTTTGTCGCTTTTATCAAAACCTGTTACCTGGCTCTAAACCGACTGCAGCAGTCTGCAATAGAAAAACCAAACAGCTCTTTATGCTGGGTGAACAACCTTTATCCAGTACAAATTTATCAAAAATTACCCAGTTGCTGTTTAATACTGTATTAGGGACAAACGATCATCAATATACCTTTCACGCTTTCAGGCATAGTACCGCTTCACATTTGGCTATCCTTTTAAAAGGCAGCATAGCACTGGTACGTTGTTTTACTGACTATGATTCCGAGTTTGGGCGTAAGCTTAAAAAGCACATTTTACCCAGTATGAAGGATGCTTCATCGCGTAGTGCCCAAGCCTGGTCTCGACTTGCGCATCTGATGGGGCATGAAGACATTCGGATCACTGCAAGACATTATCTGCATCATCTGAATATCCTGATTGCTGACATGTTTTATCAAGCAAACCGTGAATATTCACCTCAATTGATCAAGGCATTATTAGGCGATAGTCAGTTGATGCATCGCGATTTCAAAGTTGAATTTCAGTCGAATGAAAGAGATATTTTAAAATTGATGAAGAAGATTCATTCACACACAGAAAATAATTCTCAAACTGCTGCATTAAAGAGCAAGAAAAAGCAGAAGCAGCCTCAACAACAGGACGTATTTTTATACCGTGAAACGTTTTTAGAGGAATACCGGAAGTGGCGGGAAAAAAAAGAAAAAGCAACGATCGATCCTGAAGTATTGAAGTTCATTCAATCGATCAGCCAGCCGTTTTCTCTCTATACAAGTCACGTCAAAAATGATGCTAATCATGAGGATCTTATCGGTTTTACTTGGAATAAAATGGTGACATGGTCTACTCTCTATGAGATTGAGCAACCTTTTAACTTAAATAAAAATGTAACCCAGAAAGATCTTAAACATTTTTTTGATTGTTTAGAAAATAAAATTTCACTTGAAAAAGATCGTCCTATTTTGAACTTTAAGGCATCATCTAAAAATGACTTGATTGACTATCAAAGATTCTTAGATTTTATCAATAAACTTTATTCAAAAGATTTAGATAATTTTGAATGGGATGAATATATTCCGGGTGAATTTAATAATGTAAAAAAGGGTGAGGTGAAAATAAAAAAATATAAAATATGGAATAAAAAAGATAATAATTTTATTCAAAAGATGCTGTTGCAAAGCGTCTTTTACAAGATGAAAGAGTGCCTAGAGGTTCTATCAGAGGTTGACGATATCAACGGAAATTCATCAAAAAAAACACATTGAAATCAGATGGATATTTTTGTTGATTTTACAGCTTTGTTTTTTTTAGCATATTTTTGCAGAAAAGTGAGTTTTTATCGCTCAAAAACTGGGTAATTAAGGGTGAAAATCCAACCCCGGGTTTTAGGCTTTTTGAGTGTTTTTTAGCCTAAAAAACAGCATTGTTGAGACGCAAGACAATAATCACGCTACGTTAAAATTAATTGAAATATTATTGATATAAATAATACCTTTTGTTGTTAATAAAATAATAAATTAAAAGCGATTTAATATGAAATTGAGTGTTGTTTTAAATTAATTGGAGAATCAGTTTTAAATAATGTAACCCTCTATTTTGGGTTGATTTTTTTGGTTTTTTAACCAAATAAAAAGTACGTTTTTTCATATTATGTTGATAATTTTTAATCAATTTTATACATTGCTGAAGATAGAAACTGTATTTAAGTTGAATTAATCTGTTTTGATGAGTTAATGCTCATAAATGAAAATTCCTTATTCTAGCCTTTAGTTAAAACTGCTAATCATAAATATTCTAAAAATAGCCTAAGCTTAATAAGTGGTTCAAAAGGGGCCCAGGCCTTTGCTTTGTCAAAATCTGATTTGCCAAGCAAAGGCCTGGGAATCCGCGAATTTGATTTTTTGTTTTAATAATGCTCAATATTTTAATTTATTGAGGTCCTTTCATAGAATTAATGATTAAAAAAAGTCTAATTTGGTTTGACCAAAGAAAAAGATACAAATATGATAATTACATTACAGTAAAATCTGTAATCAGGCGTGGAAACCTGAAAATTACTACAGAAGCATTAAAACTGCTTTAAGCGGTTTTTTTGTGCTTATTATGCTTAGCTTGCCATTATGGTAGGCCAGGCAGGGCAGTCGATGACTGGCCGTCTTCTGTAGTGCGGTATTTCCACCCCTGTTTGGTCTACCTCCATCTCGTGGAAAAAGATGGTTGTAGATAGTAAAATCTAAACTACAGGTACTCAGCATGAAGATTTCATTATCTCAAATCCCCATTTCTCTTACGTTTCTTTTGTTAGCGCTGACCGGATATTGACGGTCATTTAATTCATCGCTTTAACCAAATTGAAC
>NZ_CP032132.1 GCF_002165375.2 Acinetobacter chinensis | reverse complement strand
TAAAGATTCAAGACCTGAACTTGTAAAAGAAAAAGAAAATGTAGTTAAAGCTGAAGAAATAAGCAGTCTTAAACCTCTGCACTTTTATATGAAGTTTTCAGGACATTACCCGCCAACTTTAGTAACGATGAAATACCGCACCTATGCTAAAGTTTCGGATTCTTTTTTGGCTGTATAGAAATTTTAGGGACAAGTTATGAAACGTGAACAACTTTATGTAAGTGATGAATTTTTCGCAGAAATGGACGAACACTTTTTGAGATATAAGCGTGGTGAATTAAAAGTTCCTGAAGAATTTAAGAACCGCAGACTTACCAAAAACTTAATTTATCTTATCGCTTTAGACCAGTTCTTTAAAGAGAAACATAAATTTTCAAATAGACCATTTATTGATTAAGCTAGTAGAGTTATACTGTTATAACTCTATAAGGAATAATGACAATGTTTAAAAAACTTATAATCGGTTTAGCTTGCAGTACGCCACTGTTTGTATATGCGTCACCTTATGATGATCTTATTCACAAACATTCTGTAGCCAATGGTTTAGACCCTAATTTAGTAACGGCAATTATGGCAAGAGAAAGCGCCTTTAAGCCAAATGCTCGATCACATAAAGATGCTAGGGGTTTGATGCAAGTCATTCCCTCTACAGCTCGTTTAATGGGTGTAGACCCTAGCCGATTATATGAACCTGAACAGTCTATTATTGCGGGTACTCGTTATCTCGCTTTCCTGAATAAAAGATTTAATGGTGATCTTACAAAAATGATTGCTGGATACAATGCAGGGCATGGGGCAGTTGAAAAGTTTGGAGGTATTCCCCCTTACCGTGAAACACAAAACTATGTACGCCTTGTATCCAGTAAATACCAAACACTAAATGGGGGTGGTTCATTTAAAACTTACACTGCAAATAATAACCCTACTGAAGCCAGTCGAAAAAGTGACATTCTAGTTCTCGCTTCATGGCAACAAAATCAGTACCCGCAATACTCCGCAAGTCAAAATCAAAGTACAGAAAACAATAGCTATTCAGCACAATCTGAACCTGTGCGCCTGCGTGTAAATAATCAACCAAGCAATCAACCAAACGTGCAACAAGCATCGTTTGTTCAAACTCTTAACAAAGGGCAATACGTCCAAGTATTTTAAGGAATAGATCATGAATCTTTTAAATAAACTCAATCCTAAGCAATACGCAATTGTCTTATTTGCTGTTTTTTATGCTCAATTGGCAAATGCTGCGTTTGGTCAAAAATTTGCTCAAAAGCTTAACCAATTTAATGATGAATTAGTCATTATCGCAGCAGTCGCTTTCGTGACTGGTGTTATTTGTTTGGCAATCACAATGCTTGGCGGTGGTAGTGAGAAAGTTAAGCGTTGGGGTATCGGCTTAATCGTTGCAGGTATCCTTGTTTTCGTTGCCCCTGATCTTGGTAATTTCTTCTTTAACTAAATAGGTGAGCCATGAGCAAAACCACTGAAAAAAACGAAGAAAAAGACTTGCTGTTTGCGGGTCTTGCCCGAACTGCAAGGGTGGCAAATATACCTGTAGATATTTTCACTTACTTTTTCCTAATTTGTGGTTTTGCTACGTGCTTTTTAGCACTAATTGGCAACCTAAAATTAGGATTAATAATATCGGGAATAATCTATTTATTGTTGGTTGTAGTGACCTACCAAGAAGATAGAGGGATTCAATATTTATGGTTTTCGATCAAACGTAGACTTCAGCGAACTAAAGTTTTTGGTGGCTATAGTTTTGATTCTCACGCAAAAGCTGACGATAAAAATATTGAATATAGTCAAAAGAAATTAGCGGGTGCTGAACAAATGGAAATCAATAATTTACCTTATCTAAGCCCAATCAATGAACATGATATTAAGCTAGTTAATGGTGATATTTTTACGGTTTTAAAAATTACTGGCTTTCCGTATGAAACTAAAAGCTATGCTCAATTAAAGACTTTAAAAAAATATCGTGCAGATATGTTTAAACAACTTGGCTCTCGTTTTGTTGTTAGCGTTTATTATGATCGTCACGAAGTTAAAACCGAAATACCGCCTGCAAATGGCAATGAATTTTCAGATAGTTTTAACCAAAAATATTATGAAAAACTATCTAATGAACGCATGTTTCAAAATGATATTTATGTGTCGTTGCTTGTCCGAAAATCTAACCCAAGTGACCCGCCTTTAACTCGTCTTAAAAATCTGTTTTTCAGAAGTGATAATGAAGAACAAATGATTGCCGAATTAAATAATGCAGTAAGTATGTTTAAAGAGTATCTGCAAGATGCGAACCCAAGACAGCTAGGCACTTATTCAAAAGATAGCGTTTTGTATTCTGAAACAGTGAATTTTCTCGGTTATTTATTAAACTTAGAAAAAGCAGAAATTCCACTTCATCCAACTGAAATCAGAAACTACTTAGGCTATACACGTAGAGTTTTTGCGCCTGATGGAACTATTAAATTCTATCACCCAAGCGGTGAATTAACGGCAGGGGCAATCTATAGTTTGCCTACTCCTAGCTATCCAGAGGGTAGCGATCACACCATGTTAGATGAATTTCTAAAAGTTGATCATCCTTTAATTATTTCTCAAACTTTCATGATGATGGACAGACGTAAATCTATCAGCATGAGTACAACTCGTCAGAACCAATTAAAAAATGCTCAAGACAAGTCAGAATCTCAAATTGAAGCGATTAATGTTGCCATTGATGACTTAGCTTCAGGGCGTATCTTAAACGGCATTTATTCATTAAATGTTTTAGTTACCTCTAAGACCCCATCTGAATTTAAAGAAGCAATGCAGAAAACTAGCGGGGCATTTCAGCGCAATCACATGATACCTAAAAAAGAAGATTTAATTTCTGAACCTACTTTTTACTCTATGTTGATTGGCAACTATCACTTACTCCAAAGACCCGCAACTATTAACACGACTAACTTTGCGGGCTTTGCCAGTATGCACAATAGTTCTACTGGCAAAAAAGATGGCAACCATTGGGGTGAGAATGTCATTCAGCTTAAAACGACAAGTAATACGCCTTACTACTTCAATTTCCATGAACATGATGTAGGTCATACTCGTATCACGACTGGTACTGGTGGCGGTAAGACTACTGTAATTAATACGCTTTTGACTGCTTCAGATAAGTTTAAGCCTTATATTTTTCATTTTGATTTTGAATATTCAGCTTCAGTTTGGATTAAAAGCATGGGCGGGCGACATACTGTTTTAAGTGAAATGGTTAAAACTGGTTGGAATCCATTGCAGTTAGATGACACGGAACAAAACCGTTTGTTTCTAAGAAATCTATTTTCTTTTATGGCTCAAGACTACAACGATAATGGTAATCCAAAGCCTTTAAGCACTGCTGAAGAAAACAAGATCAAAGACGTTGTAGATGCTGTTTATAGCTATGAAAAGCACCTTAGACGGCTTAGAAACTTTATTGGCTTGTTTGGTATGGCTGAAGATAACAACATGGCTGAACGCATGTCAAAATGGGTTAATGATGGGGTTTATGCCAATATTTTTGACAATGAAAGTGACAATTTCTCAATTGATGGCGCTCGAATTTTCGGCTATGAAATGAAAAATGTCATTGATAATGATGTGGTGTTAGGCGCTATGTCTATGTATATCTTCCATCAAATTGATATATCCATGTCTGAGGGCAAGCCCTTTATTGTTGTTGTCGAAGAAGGTCAAAGATATATCAGCAATCCGATTAACTTAGCATGGCTTAAAATCATGCTAACCACGTACCGTAGACGTAACGGTATGATGATCTTTGTTACGCCAACGCCTGAAGTCATTACAAGAGATGACGATCTGATCGGGCAGTTTAAAACATCAATTCTATTGCCGAATGATAAAGCGAATGTCGCTACATATATGGGTAATGAGAAAAATAATGGCTTAGGCTGTACTCAAGCAGAATTTGATTGGGTTGTGAATACACCGCCTTATTTACGCCAATTTATGATTAAAAACTCGCATGATTCAGTTATTAGCAAATTAGATTTAAGCAATATGTCTGAAATTATCCCAATACTTTCAGGCAATGAGTTAAGACACAATATTCTTGAGGAAATATTGAGTAAAGATGAAAACTTGACCTACTCCCAGTGGGTACACGAATTTAACGAAAGGGTGAAATCATGAAAATGAATAAAATAAAAATGTCGGCTGTAGCTTTTGCTTTAGCCTTTACTGCCAACACAGCAAACGCTTGGGACGTTGTATTCGACCCGACAGCCGTTGCAAATATGGTCAAGCAATTGGTTCAAATGCAACAGCAATACGAGATCATGAAGAAACAATATGAAAGTACGACTGGTAATACTGGTATCGGAACTTCAGGCGTTAAGAATGTGCAAGACGTTGTTTCAGGCTCTTGGCAAGACGTAGTAGCCAATCAAAAGACTGGCTCATTTGGTAATGCTCAAAAGGCTTATGACAAAGTGCTTACTACCATTGGTTCAGATGGTATGAATCAATTGCTAGGCAATGATCAATACAAGCGAAATTACAACACGGTTAAGACTGGCTTTGCTTTCAGTGATGCTTCCTATAATGCTTTAAATGAGCATGTAGCAAACTTAACCACACTGAAGAACAAAATTAACTCGACCCGCAATATTAAAGAAGCCCAAGACTTAGCAAATGCCATTGCTATTGAACAAGGTTATATCAACTCGATTGGTGCTAAATTGTCGGCTGTTCAAACTAACCTTGCATCTAACAATGCTTCAAGCGGTGTGACCAGTACGCAAAGCTTTAAATCGTGGTTTGGTAACTAATTTCATCACAAGCTAACAATTCAGGTTGTTAGCTTTTTTTTGTCTAAATTTTAGGATTATCTATGAAAAAAATCATAATCCCTGTATTAGCCTTAATCGCTTTCAATACATACGCTGAAACAGCACAGAATGGCACAGAAACGCCAGTTGCTATAGAGGCTAGTCATACATCACTGACCACTAAAAAAGGCGAAATAGAGGTTAAAAAAGACGGAAAAACTGTATCTGTTTCTAAAGTACCTGAAAGCCCTTTAATTAATACAGTCACAACTACACAAACAACTTCAAAAGCGCCTGAAGCTAAAAAAGTAGTAAAAGAGATCCAATCTGAATCAGTCAAAGAACCTGTAGTGATTTATCAAGCCAGTGAAATTATGCCTGAGCTTAGTCAAGCCGATCTTGACTATATCAAGGCTGTAAATTCAAACGATAAAATCAACTCAATTGAAAGCAAGATCGTTAATAACGAAGCGATTAGCAAAGAAGAATTGAAGATTTTACGCCAAAAGAATCCAAACTACTGATTGACCTTTTTGACAATTTCCTCGCACTCATAACCCACTTAAATCATTCAATAAAGTAGATGCCTGGTTAAGACTGCATACTTGCAGTTTTGACCAAGCATCGGGATATGATTTTTCACAGTAAGAGTTTTAGCACGTATGGACCAAGCAATGAAGTTGCAAGTCCATACGTGCTAAAACGGTTTTATGGTGAACCAAAATGAATAAGCTTTTTTGTATTACCCTTTTTTTGTTTTCAGCATACTGTCACGCTGATTATTACGGCAAAGTCACTTACGTTTTAGACGGTGATACTGTGAGTATCACAAAACCAAACAACACTAAATGGCGGGTTAGACTGTCATTCATAGATGCCCCTGAAGTTGCCAATAATGCTAAAAATTCGCCTACACAGCCTTATGGTCAACAATCGAAACAATATTTAATGTCTATGGTCTTAAACAAAACGGTACTCGTTAAAGAGCATGGAACTGATAACAATGGTAGGTTTCTTGGTGAGCTGTACTTGAATAAATTAAATGTGAATAAAGCAATGGTCGCCAGTGGCTACGCTTGGGCTTATCGCTACAATCTTCCTGATAGAACATACATAGATTTAGAGAATAATGCTCGATCAAAAAAAATCGGGTTATGGAAAAGTCCTAACCCGATTAACCCCTATGACTGGCGAAAGAAATATTAAAATTTCATGCCTGAAGTGGGCTTATCCTGCTTTGGGCTTGACTGGCTTAACTCCTGTACCCTTGAAGCAGATAAAGATTTAAATGTTGTTTGCTGTGCTATCACTCTCTGATCTACAGCCTGTTTTACTTCAGGATTGGTTTCATAGCGTTTCACATATTGATCACCATAGCGGGCTTCAACACTTCTGATTTTTAACTCTACATTTGAATTGTTATGAACGCCTGTTGCATAGGTTTCACCTTTTTTAGTTGTGTGACCTGTGATTTTAATTTCAGCGTCTTTAGGTAAATTAGTGGTTTTAAATAAACCATCTTTTTGACTGTATGCTTCATTGAGCTTGATATAGTCACCATGAGCAACGGATAGCCCATTAGCTGACTTAGCAAAATCAGCACCCAATTTCCCCTCTTGCTTTAGCTGTATTCGGACTTCTTTAATGATTTGGTGTTTATCTAGCTCTGGGGCTTTGCTTTGAAATTGAGATACTTCAGCCTTACTATCTCCTTTCACTTCAGGCGCTTTAGGTTTATTTGATAGCTGTTCATCTACTTTCATTAAAATTTTATTTTCAAGGTTATTTAACTTTTCTTTAACCTCCATATAAACCTGTAATGCCGTAGATTCAGGTTGTTTTGAATCATGATTACCGATCGGCTTATCGAGCATCATTTCATTTTTAGTAACATTGATTAACTCAAGATGATCTCGATTTTGACGGAACATAACTAAATTGTCCTCGCCATCAACTTTGATATTTTTAGATAAATAACCATCTTGTTTTTCAAAATCATCTTTGGCAACAAGTAAGTTGCTAGTTAAGTTACTGACTATTTTTACGTCCATTTTCTCACCTGTACTTTCATCAACTTGGGTCACTTCACTAACCAGTTTTTGATTATTCAATTTAAGTCTGTCACTTTCCTGAAGCCCCTTTACAATCTCAACCTCTGTATATGGGGCAAAGCGTGTTTGCATTGCTTCTATTACTTTGAACCATTTATATTCATGCTGTTGGCGCTCCTGATCTGAAAATGGTCTTTCCCTTTCAGCTTTAAAGTCCTTTTGTTCAATAGCGTTATAGTGACGGTCATAAACGGTTAGCTTGTCTACTATGGGTTCATCTTTTAACTGTTCTATTGTGTTTTCTAGCTTGTGATAAATTTCACTATGAATATCAATATTGACGAAACGCCCAGTTTCATACAGCGCCTTTTCCATTTCATAACGATGGTATATACCTTGTCGTGATGTAATTTCAGGCACAGCCATTATTTTTAATTCAACGTCTTTGTAGCCTTTATCTCTGAAATTTTGAACTGTATTTTTTAAGGTTTGAAAATCTGCACTTGTTTGGTCAAGAACAATATTTTTCTTATGGCTTATAGCTTCTTCAATTAATTCTAAACTCCACTTTTTAGCATCATGGTGGGTGAATCCTGAAGATGTTTTATCATCCAATTTTTGCAGTTCATTATACTTGGGGTGATAGGCTCTTAATTGATCGGGGTCAATAATTACACTCCCGCCTTTATCTTTGAACTGATCTATAGAATCTCTTGCCAACTTGCCTTTACCCGATGCAGGCTGACCGCCAGTAATGACGACTTTAGGGCTGACTATAGACAGTGAGTTATTCAGAAAATCAGCTTTAATTTTCTCAAATACAAGGCTATGTTCTTCGTCACTTAGTTTGTATTGGTTGTCCATTGATCACCCTTTCATTGTGCCTTAAAGAATGTTCCAACAAACTTATAAACTGTAGGTAGTAATATCAGTCCACAAAATCCAATAATGCCTACAGTGTTATCTGATAAGTTCTCTGAAACAAACACTACGCCCAAGCAACCATAAATCACGACTAGACTTATAATTAGCTTCAGCAAAAAATTTTCATTCCTGATTACTCTGCTCGCTTTTATAGGCTTCACTATGTTTCTTGATTGATTGTATCAACTGTTCTCTATCTTGCTCGTACAAGCCCTGAAGCTCCATTGAAAGAGCCTGTCTATCATCTTCAGGCAAATGTCCTGAAGTACGCAATCCTATACGGTTTGATATGCCAGTCTGTGCAATCCTTAATAATTCAGATTCGCTTAGATCATTAAAATTAATCATCGTTATTTTTCCTTATACCTGAAGATATATAACAATAGGGTATACCCTATTGTTATATAATAATACACCCTAAAAACCCTATAACAATAGGGTTGTTTTGTTAATCTAATGTGATATAACATTGAGGTTATCTAATTTTGTTATACTGGTTATGGAAAAAGAAAATTTAGATATTGAAGATCAAATTAAAAACACACCCTTTCAAAGAGTGGGGTATATCCGTGTATCCACTAAAGACCAAAACCCTGAAAGACAGCTCCATGATCTACCCTTTGAGCTAGATAAAACTTTTATTGATCATTTTAGCGGAAAGACTGCCAAACGCCCTGCACTTCAGGAAATGTTCGATTATGTCCGTAGTGGGGACATTGTGTACGCTCATGATGTTTTTAGATTGGCACGTAGCTTGATTGACCTTGTAACCATTGTTCAAAAGCTAAATAAAAAAGGAGTGTCTGTTCATATTGTCAAAAATAACCTGAACTTTACCCCCAATTCAGATGACAAGTTCGATAAGTTTCAACTCCATGTATTAGGCGCTGTAGCTGAACTTGAAAGGGGTATTATTAGTGAGAATCAAGCAGAGGGAATTAAATTAGCTAAAAAAAAGAAAGGTAAATACAAGGGAAGATCGCCTGCGATTACAGAAGAAAAACTAAAAGAGTTAATTCATACCCTTAAAAATAAGGACGATTCATACCCTTTCACTCAAATAGCTAAAGATTATGGTGTTAGTTATATGACTTTAATTCGATATAGGAAAAAGTATGCAAAACAAATTAACGCCCAGTCTGATTGACCTTTTTGACAATTTTCTCGCACTCATAACAAAAAATAAAGGAAAATTTTAAGATCAATTGGATTTAAGATATACAACAATTATGTTTAAACCTATATAAGAAAACACATTAAGCTTCTTTTATAAGGCATTTTTAAAATGATAATTCAACATAAAAGTCCCTCATCCTCGCCTTCTTTCAAAGTGAGAAGGCGATTTCAATAGCAATATGAATCACTCATTATAAACATTCATTCAGTTTAGAAATAATCTAGAGATATTATGATTAACAGCAGAATTATCGATAAAATCAAATAAGTATTGATATTATTAAAGCTCTTAAGATAATTTAACATTCGTCATTTCCCATAAGAATTTAATAAAATACTATATGGCTGACAGATAGATAAAAGACTAGGAAAAGAAAAGCAGACAAAAAAATACCATCGATAATAAAATCGGTTAAAAATGTTGCACGATGAAATTTAAATAAACTTGTAAAGCTAATAAATTAACAATTTTATATTCATAAAAACTTAAATCACAAGTTAAGCTAATAAACAGTTTTAGATATTTTAAATAAGTTCATTTTAAAAACCAAAATTTAGATTTATTGGTGATATAAAACGGCGAATTCAAACATGAGGTGCGACAGTTTCAAAAGCCATATGATAATCAACAAGCTGAGCAAATTTCTCTAATGGTGTAAGCCAATCTAACGCCTTTCTAGGACGAGTATTCAGTGACATGGCAACTTGATTTAAATAATGCTGATCTGCCTGATTTAAATCAATCCCTTTAGGTAAATATTGCCTAATTAAACCATTCATATTTTCGCATGTGCCTTTTTGCCAGGGTGAATGTGGGTCACAGAAATATACATCTATGCCTAAATCTTCTTCAAGTATTTTATGTTCTGCCATCTCGCGTCCACGGTCATAGGTCAACGTTTTACGCAGTTCTGCAGGTAAATATTTCAGAGCTTCAGTTAAAGCCTTGCGCACTGATTCTGCCTTTGCATCAGGTAATGTTGCCAAGATACAGAGCCGTGTATTTCGTTCAATAAGTGTTGCTATCGAACTTTTATTGTCTTTACCTTTAATTAAATCAGCTTCCCAATGACCCGGTATTTTTCTTTCTTGAACTTCGGCTGGGCGCTCATGAATAGTTTTAATATCCTGTAATATAGAATCTTTTTTAGGTTCACCGTTAGCTTTTCGCTTTTTATTTTCATGACGTAGACAGGATAATAAGTCTTTTTTCAACTCACCCTTGGGTAATGCTCGTATCGTTGAATAAATCGTTGTATGGCTTACATTCATTGTTTGATCCAAATCAGGAAATGTCTTTAAACGCTTTGCTATTTGCTGAGGAGACCATAAACAACGGATCGCTTCAACAATAAATTTCCAGAGGATTGAATCGATTTTGAGTTTTCTGTGACCACGTCTACGTCTAGCAAAAGTGTTATCAGAAGCATATCGAGCTTGATAAACGTCATTGATGCTATTTCTTTTAAGCTCACGATAGATCGTACTAGGATGTCTTTTAATAAGTTCAGCAAATTTTCTGGCTGAAAAGCCTTCTTTTCTTGACTCAAGCATTAATGCAGTACGATCTTCAAAGTTAAGATGATGGTATGACAATTTTATATACTCCATAAACCCTTTAAATTAATTAGGTGGTTTATGTCGCACTTCAAGTTTTACTCTGCCCTCCATTGTTTTCAATTTATCGGATTTCTAAAAACATGAGATATATGTTTCAATAAAAGTTTTTAAGAACTTTATACACCAAATACCAATGCTTCACTTATGATAAAGTGGATTAAAATTGCAGAAAATGGGTAAATCCATAAAAAATGTCAACATCTTCAAATATACAATTGTATTTCAATTTCCGTTGTTTATAGTTGGAACATTTTTTTAAATCTCTACACTCAAGGTTAGATTTATGTCTACTGCTCATAAAAAAGCATCCTTATTGCAAAAAGTCAGTAAAGGACTCACAGTTGGTTCAGTCATTACAGGAAGCACGTTTTTACATGGTCCCCCTGTTTTGGCACTCGGTTTTACCAAGCTGTTTAAAAAATCAAAAAAAGTAGACGAAACCAATATTCAATTGGCCAATAGCTGGATTGGTGTAAACAACCACCTGATTGAAAAGGTGCTGCCAAACCTAAAGTGGGATATGGGTATAGGAAGTTCAACCGCCCTTTTTGGCGAGTCTGGCGGGTAGGAAGCGGCCGCGCAAGCGCCGCTTTGGGCACAGATCGGGCACAGATCGGGGGTTCATGCGTGGGTTTTCGACATCGCGGGGCCACGCAGCGGCTCAGTGCGTAGCCATTTCTCACCGAATCCCGGCACAGGGCCGAGCGCAGCCCTGCGGGGTCGTGGCCGCATCGGATCGGACTCTGGCTTGGCTGCCGGCTGTGTGGCCGGCGCCTCATCACGCGGCGGGCGGCGGGGCGCGCGCTGCGGGCCGGTAGTGCGCTTGCTCCAGCGCGCCGTGTTTCTCGAAGTGGGCGAGGATGGCGCGAATGGCCTTGGGGTCTTCGATGCTGGCGACGATCCGCACCGCGCCGCCGCAGTGGGCGCAGGTGGTGATGTCGATGGAAAAGACCCGCTTGAGCCGTTGCGCCCAGCTCATCGCACGGCGCTTCTGCTCGGGGCTGCGCGGCTCGTCGTGGGCGCTGACGTCCACTGGCGCCGCATCGCCCGCAGGCCGCCTGCCGCGCCCCGAGGGCGTCAGCTGCGCGCGCAGGTTTGCATTCGGGGCGAATACGCCGTGGAAGCGGGTGAGATGCGCGCGTGGCGGCGGGACCAGTGCCGCCAGCTTGGCGATGAAGTCCACCGCATCCCATTCGACATGCGTGGTGCCATTGCGCCACGGCGTCTTGAGCTGGTAACGCACCCTGCCCTGTGGCGAGATCGATAGCCGCTGCTCGCTGATCGCCGGGCGCGTGATGTAGCGGCACAGCTTTTCGAGCTTGTGGCTTTCGTGTGCTTCCGCGGCCACGCCGGCATGCAGCGAGAAGCCGCCGACCTTGCCGGCGTCGCCCTCCAGCGGACCGGCGTCGCCAGGCAGCGTTTGCAGCGTGACGACCTTGCGGCCAGCGTCGCGACCGGTGGCGATGCGGTAGGTCATCGAACTCATCCGCAGCCCATCCATGCCGTCGTCGCTACCCGCGCTGTCGGACAGGAACACGGATTCGTCTTCGCCTTCGAGCCAGCCGCGGCGCGACAGGTGCCGGCACACGCGATGCGCGATGGTGTTGGCCAGTTCCGTCAGTTGCGCCGATGTGGGCGCACGGGTGCGGTGCAGGCGCGGCTTGCGCTGCGGACGCTCGGTGGTGTCCTCGTACACGCCGTCGAGCCACAGCATGTGGAAGTGGATGTTGAGATTCAGCGCGCTGCCGAAGCGCTGGATCAGGGTCACCACGCCGCATTGCGCCGTATCCCGCGGCACGCCGGCCTGATCGGCAAGCCAACCGGCGATCACACGATGCACGATGCCCAGCACCGGGCCGATCGCCTCAGGCTTGCTGGCGAACAGGAAGCGCAACGGGTACGGGAAACTCAGCACCCATTGCCGCACCGGCCGCGGGCCGAACACCTCGTCCACCAGATGCCGCGCCGACTCGGCCATGCGCCGTGCGCCGCAGCTCGGGCACAGCCCGCGCTTCTTGCAGGAATACGCCACCAGCCTCTCGGCACGACAGTGCTCGCAGACCACGCGCAGGAAGCCGTGCTCGAGCACGCCGCAGCGCAGGTAGGTCTCGAACTCCTCGCGCACATACTCGGGCAGCGGGCGGTCTTCGGCCTCAAGACGCGCGATGAAGTCCGGGTAGTGCGCCTGCACTAGCGCGTACAGCAGCGTGCGCTCGGGCAGGTGGCGCGCGTAACGCGCAGCGGCGTGGGCGGCCGGCAGTGGCGCGCACACCTCGGCCTGCCGCCGGGGTGCGGTCAGGCGCGGCACGCAGCGCTCCGTTGCAGGGACGGCTGCTCAGGGTTGCGCCCGCGAGCACGCGTTCATATCGGCGTTTTCTGATCTTCGCGTCAGACATTGCCGCGGGGCGGGTAGGAAGTCTCCCGCCTCGGACGCCAGAACGCACAAAGCCCGGCACGAGGCCGGGCTTTGTGGTCTTGCTTGATGGATCGCGGGGCTTAGAAATCCATGCCGCCCATGCCGCCCATGCCGCCGCCGGCCGGCATCGCCGGCTCGTCCTTCTTCGGGGCCTCGGCCACCATCGCTTCGGTGGTGATCATCAGGCCCGCGATCGACGCGGCGTTCTGCAGCGCGGTGCGGGTGACCTTGGTCGGGTCCAGGATGCCGAACTCGATCATGTCGCCGAACTCGCCGTTGGCGGCGTTGTAGCCGAACGCACCCGAACCTTCGACCACGCGGTTGAGGATGACCGACGGCTCATCGCCGGCATTGGTCACGATCTCGCGCAGCGGGGCTTCCATCGCGCGCAGGGCGATCTGGATGCCGTGGTTCTGGTCTTCGTTCACGCCCTTGATGCCGGCGATCGCCGCCTTGGCACGGATCAGGGCGACGCCGCCGCCCGGGACGATGCCTTCCTCGACGGCCGCACGGGTCGCGTGCAGGGCGTCTTCGACGCGCGCCTTCTTTTCCTTCATCTCGACTTCGGTGGCGGCACCGACCTTGATCACCGCAACGCCGCCGGCCAGCTTGGCCACGCGCTCCTGCAGCTTCTCGCGGTCGTAGTCGGAGGAGGTCTCCTCGATCTGCGCCTTGATCTGCTTGATGCGCGCCTCGATGCCCGCGCCTTCGCCGGCGCCATCGATGATGGTGGTGTTTTCCTTCGACACCTGGATCTTCTTGGCGCGGCCGAGGTCCTTGATGGTGGCCTTCTCCAGCGACAGGCCGACTTCCTCGGAAATCACCACGCCGCCGGTCAGGATCGCCATGTCTTCCAGCATCGCCTTGCGACGGTCGCCGAAGCCCGGGGCCTTCACCGCGCAGACCTTGACGATGCCGCGGATGGTGTTGACCACCAGGGTCGCCAGCGCTTCGCCTTCGACTTCCTCCGCCACGATCAGCAGCGGCTTGCCGGCCTTGGCCACGCCCTCGAGGACGGGCAGCAGGTCGCGCACGTTGGAGATCTTCTTGTCGTACAGCAGGATGAAGGGATCATCCAGGTCGGCCGACATCGACTGCTGGTTGTTGACGAAGTACGGGCTCAGGTAGCCGCGGTCGAACTGCATGCCCTCGACCACGTCGAGTTCGTTGTCCAGGCCGCTGCCTTCCTCGACCGTGATCACGCCTTCCTTGCCGACCTTGTCCATCGCCTGCGCGATCAGGTCGCCGATGTTGGCATCCGAGTTCGCGGAGATCGCGCCGACCTGGGCGATTTCCTTGCTGGTCGACGACGGCTTGGACAGCGACTTCAGTTCGCCGACCGCGGCCTTCACCGCCTGGTCGATGCCGCGCTTCAGGTCCATCGGGTTCATGCCGGCGGCGACCGCCTTCATGCCCTCGCGGATGAACGCCTGCGCCAGCACGGTGGCGGTGGTGGTGCCGTCGCCGGCGTTGTCGGAGGTCTTGGAAGCGACTTCCTTCACCATCTGCGCGCCCATGTTCTCGAACGCGTCAGCCAGTTCGATTTCCTTGGCGACGGAGACGCCGTCCTTGGTGATGGTCGGCGCGCCGTAGCTCTTCTGCAGCACGACGTTGCGGCCCTTCGGGCCGAGGGTCGCCTTCACGGCGTTGGCGAGCACGTTGACGCCGCGCACCATCTTGGAGCGCGCGTCTT
Source organism: Acinetobacter chinensis (assembly GCF_002165375.2). Taxonomy (NCBI): domain Bacteria; kingdom Pseudomonadati; phylum Pseudomonadota; class Gammaproteobacteria; order Moraxellales; family Moraxellaceae; genus Acinetobacter; species Acinetobacter chinensis. The sequence goes on along the minus strand of NZ_CP032132.1, from coordinate 24,660 downwards.
CGCCGAAACGAATGTCCTTGGCAGCCATTGCGAATTACCTCGAAAAATTATTCGGATGAGAAATGTGTGGGAGCGACGCGCGATCAGCCGAGGATCGCGAACAGGTCGTCTTCCTTCACCACCAGCAGCTCGACGCCGTCCAGCTTCACTTCGGTGCCGCTGTACTTGCCGAACAGCACCTTGTCGCCGACCTTGACCTGCGGCGCGCGGACCTGGCCGTTGTCCAGCACCTTGCCGGTGCCGACGGCGACGACTTCGCCCTTGATCGGCTTCTCGGTGGCCGAATCCGGGATCACGATCCCGCCGGCGGACAGCTTCTCTTCTTCCATGCGCTTGATGACCACGCGGTCGTGCAGCGGCTTGATATTGGACATGGCAACCTCGGTAAATGGTTGATTGACGTGGAAAAACCCGGCGATTTTAGCAGTCGCGCGAAGCGAGTGCCAAACCGCGGACAACAGAACCGGGCGAACCCGGCATGCCACCGAGATGGGGCGGGCCCGCCGACTTTCAAGGGCCGCACGCGGATGTCCGCCAGGCCCGCCGGATCGGGGCAGCCGCTACCCTATGCCGGTGAGCGCCCTGATCTGCTTCTGCACCTGTCCCGACGCCGACAGCGCCGAGCGCATCGCCACCGCGCTGGTGGCCGAGCGCCTGGCCGCCTGCGTCAACCTCCTGCCCGGCCTGCGTTCGGTCTATCGCTGGCAACGCAAGGTCGAGGCCGCGGCCGAGGTCCTGCTGCTGGTCAAGACCAGTGCCGAGGCCTACCCCGCCCTGCAGGAACGCCTGCGCCAACTGCATCCCTACGAACTCCCGGAGCTGCTCGCGGTCGAAGCCGCGTCCGGCCTGCCCGAATACCTGCAATGGCTGGCCGCCGAGAGCCGACCGGTAAACTGAGCCAATGACCGCATCCACGATCCGCCTGCGCCGCTGGCTGGCCGGGCTCGCCCTGCTGCTTGCGCTGCCCGCGACCTCGGCCGTCGCCCAGGACTTCGAACTGCCGCCGGTCGACGAGGTCTTCGTCCTGTCCGCGCAGGCCACCGCGCCGGACCGCATCGAGGTGCGCTGGCGGATCGCCGACGGCTATTACCTGTACCGGCACCGCACCTCGGTCAAGGCCGATGCCGCCTTCACCGGCGCGACCATGGCGCTGCCGAAGGGCAAGGCCTACCGCGACGAATTCTTCGGCGACGTCGAAACCTACCGCAAGGAATTGCTCGGCACCCTCACCGGCACGCCCGCGGCCGGCGCGAGCGCGACCACCCTGACCGTGAAGTACCAGGGCTGCGCCGATGCCGGCGTGTGCTACCCGCCGCAGACCCGCACCCTGAAGGTCGCGTTGCCGGGCGAAGCGGGCGCTGGCGGCTTCGGCTGTAAGGCGCGCGGGCTGCATGATTATGTCGTCAAGAACGGCTCTGCCGATCATCCCAACGCCGAGGTGAAATTCGCACTGGGTGATGTGGTCAACACCATGATCGGCTGCACTAATGGTGAAACGATCATGCTGTGCCACGACACCTCGCTGCCGCGCCCCTATTCTCTCGGCTTTCGGGTGCAAGGCACCGAGGGGCTGTGGATGGACGTCAACAAGTCGATCTATCTGGAGGGCAAGAGCCCACAGCCGCACCGCTGGGAGCCTGCCGAGGGCTGGTTTGCGAAATACGATCACCCGCTATGGAAACGCTACGCCGATCTGGCGGCAGGGGCCGGGCATGGCGGGATGGACTGGTTCGTGATCCACGCTTTTGTCGAGGCGCTGAAGGCCAAGGCCCCGATGCCAATCGACATTTACGACGCGCTGGCCTGGAGCGCGATCACGCCTCTGTCGGAACAATCGATTGCTGAGGGCAATCGCACGTTAGATTTTCCCGACTTCACCCGAGGGCAGTGGCGCACCCGCAAGCCGATCTTTGCGCTGAACGACGCCTATTGATCGACGCGATTTAGGCCAAGCGCACCGCAAAGGCGAAATTGGTAATCTTGTCGGTATCCTTGACGCCCGGCGCGCTTTCGACGCCGCTGGAGGTATCGACCAGCGGCGCTCCGGTGCGCGCAATCGCCTCGGCAACATTCGTCGGATTTAGCCCGCCTGCCAGCCCCCACGGCAAGGCACCGCGATATCCGGCCAGCAGCGACCAGTCGAACGCCAACCCCATGCCGCCGGGCAGCGCGCCTTTGGGGGTCTTGGCGTCGAACAAGATCAAGTCCGCCGCCCCGGCATAGGCTGCGGCGCGTGCGACATCGCTGGCGCTGGCGACGGGCAGCGCCTTCCACACCGGCTTGCCAAACCGCGCGCGCAACTGGGCCACGCGTTCGGGCGATTCCGAACCGTGCAGCTGCAGCGCGTTCAGCTTGGCTGCCACCAGTGCGTCGGCGATGACAGCATCATCCGCATCGACGAACAAACCGACCATGGCGATCTGGCCAGCTGCGCGCGATGTCAAAGCGCCCGCGACATTCGACGTAACCGCACGGGGCGACGCTGGATAGAACACCAACCCGGCATAGTCCGCCCGCGCCGCGATGGTCGCATCGAGCGCCTCGGGTGTGCTGATCCCGCAAATCTTGATTTTCGCGGGCATGCGGTCAGTCGGGGTTCTGGATCAGCCGCACCAGCGTGCAGTCGGGATCGATCAGGTAGCCGATCCTCAGGCCGCTCGCCTCCAGTTGCGGAGCTTTGAAGCGCGGCCAGCCGGTGCTTTTTTCCTCGGCTCCCGCCGCGTTCACCAATGCCACCATGGCATCGAGATCATCCAACCGCAGGCAACAGCCGAACGAGCTCGTAGCTGGGTCGAGGTCAGGATAGGGGAAGAATTCGAGCTGCAAACCGCCGCGCTGCAGGATCATCCAGCCGCGATCCTTCCAACTCGTCGCAAAGCCCAGCTTCGCATAAAACGCCTCTGTCACATCGAAATCGCGCGATGGCAGATTGGGGGTGACGTGGTCAGCCATGGCTCAGCGCAGCTTGTCGGCCATGCGGGCCGTATGAGTGATTGCGGCGCGGCTATCGGGGGCGGAATGGCTCATCACGATCATGCTGGCCTTGGGGAACGCCGCACCAAACGCGCGCGCTGACGCGGCGTAGTGCTCAGTGTCGGCATCACCGAGATTGCCGAGCGACTTGGCCTTGCTGTCCTTGATCAGGCAGCCACCAAAAGCGATGTCGGTGCCGTCGATCCCAACGGTGATATTGTCACTGGTGTGGCCGGGGCCGGGGTAAAATACCTTGAGCGGGCCAAAGTTGGGCGCGGTTGCTGGTTCGACCCAGCCATTGGCGGCGAAAGTCAGGCTGTGTTGCGCCGCAACCATCCCCTCTTGCGGGGCAAGCTGGTTCGACAACGCATTGGCATAAGTCGCAATCCCCGCCGCATGCAGCGCGTCCATACCGCCCATCTTGTCCTGATGCGCGTGAGTCACCACCGCCAGCGCGACCGGCAGGTTGATCTCCTGCTTGATCCAGTTGAGGATCTGGGCGGTCTGGTCATCGGTCCAGGCGGTATCGACCACCAGCACGCGGCCGCCATCCCTGACGATCAAACCGTTGGAAGCGACTGCCCCGAAACCCGGCATGTCGAGATAGGAAGTGTGCTGCCAGACATTCGGTGCGAGCTGGCGGAAAACCAGATCGCCAAACCGTTGGTCGCCAGTTTCCATTTGCTGGCCAATCGTCGGGCGGATTTCACCGGGCATGCACCCGCTCAGCATCAATGCAGCGGCTAATGCGGTGCTCAGCTTCGCGACCGGGTGCATAATATTGGGCAATTCCATCAAGTTTTCCTTTTATTCAGCATTAAAAACCCCGCAAATGCGAGGCCTAGTAAATAGATGATCTTAATTTGGTTCACTGTAGCAAAAATATGGGGCGAATTCAAACATGAGGTGCGACAGTTTCAAAAGCCATATGATAATCAACAAGCTGAGCAAATTTCTCTAATGGTGTAAGCCAATCTAACGCCTTTCTAGGACGAGTATTCAGTGACATGGCAACTTGATTTAAATAATGCTGATCTGCCTGATTTAAATCAATCCCTTTAGGTAAATATTGCCTAATTAAACCATTCATATTTTCGCATGTGCCTTTTTGCCAGGGTGAATGTGGGTCACAGAAATATACATCTATGCCTAAATCTTCTTCGAGTATTTTATGTTCTGACATCTCACGTCCACGGTCATAGGTCAACGTTTTACGCAGTTCTGCAGGTAAATATTTCAGAGCTTCAGTTAAAGCCTTGCGCACTGATTCTGCCTTTGCATCAGGTAATGTTGCCAAGATACAGAGCCGTGTATTTCGTTCAATAAGTGTTGCTATCGAACTTTTATTGTCTTTACCTTTAATTAAATCAGCTTCCCAATGACCCGGTATTTTTCTTTCTTGAACTTCGGCTGGGCGCTCATGAATAGTTTTAATATCCTGTAATATAGAATCTTTTTTAGGTTCACCGTTAGCTTTTCGCTTTTTATTTTCATGACGCAGACAGGATAATAAGTCTTTTTTCAACTCACCCTTTGGTAATGCTCGTATCGTTGAATAAATCGTTGTATGGCTTACATTCATTGTTTGATCCAAATCAGGAAATGTCTTTAAACGTTTTGCTATTTGCTGAGGAGACCATAAACAACGGATCGCTTCAACAATAAATTTCCAGAGGATTGAATCGATTTTGAGTTTTCTGTGACCACGTCTACGTCTAGCGAAGGTGTTATCAGAAGCATATCGAGCTTGATAAACGTCATTGATGCTATTTCTTTTAAGCTCACGATAGATCGTACTAGGATGTCTTTTAATGAGTTCAGCAAATTTTCTGGCTGAAAAGCCTTCTTTTCTTGACTCAAGCATTAATGCAGTACGATCTTCAAAGTTAAGATGATGGTATGACAATTTTATATACTCCATAAACCCTTTAAATTAATTAGGTGGTTTATGTCGCACTTCAAGTTTTACTCTGCCAACTTTAAATCAGTGGCTCCACTAACACTCTTCACTTATTTATTTAAAATTTAGCGACGTTAAAAGACAATTAAGTATTTTTAGATAATGCTTAGAATCAATTCAATTCATCAAGTTTTAAAAAATAATTCCTTTTGTCAGGTCTATCATTTTTTAAATGCTTTAAAAATATTTTAGCAGTTTCCTCCGAGGCATCCTCTCTTAGGCAACGTTCAACAAAGGATATATCTACAAATTCATCAGCTAACCCAGCACGGCCAAGATCTAAAAAGTAAATTTCATTGAATTTATCTATAAAAATATTACTATCCGTGATATCGCCATGAGAAAAAACCAATCTTTCTTCAACACGAGTCTCAGTTAACTCATTCCATAGACTTAGGTAAGTTCTATGGTCTCCCCATAATTCAGCGTCAAAATCATCTTGATCTATATCGTCAAGGAGTTGGTTATCAATAAAAAATTTTGACTCTTTTAACCGATGATCAATGTTTGAAATAAATGGACAATCAATAATAGCAACTGAATTTAACAGATTGAGTGCCTCCTTATAGATAGCAAGCAATTCTTGGTCTGTTAAAAAAAGCGCTGAAATTGGTTTTGCATTGATCGCTTTAGTGATCATTAATTCAAACTGCTCATCCTGAAAAGTCATGATGAGTTCAGGCACCTTTAATTTCTCAGAGAGCCAACTCAACATTTTCGCTTCGCGAGAGACACTGTATGTGGTCTCTGTATATAAAGTGCTAGATCGCTTAAGAAAAAAAGTTTCATTATTTCGATTAAAAGAATAAACATCCGATGGCGACTGACCAATTTTATTTGGCTCTAAAACGCTGTTTCCAATAAATTGTTGAATAATATTGGGCAATTCCATCAAGTTTTCCTTTTATTCAGCATTAAAAACCCCGCAAATGCGAGAGAGGTGGTCCCACTTGTTTGAACAACTAAAAGCGTATTTATAAGTGATATTCCGCTCTAGTTAAGCCACCTTGTTTTGTTGGGGTAGCTGATCATAGTAAAACTCATTTGGTGTCATTTTGTCTAGACTCGAATGAGGTCGTTTCAAATTATAAAACTCAAAATATGCACTTAATTGCTTTTTCGCATCTGTGACACTGCTATAAGCTTTGAGATACACCTCTTCATATTTAACGCTCCGCCATAATCGTTCAACCATCACATTATCTACCCATCGACCTTTACCATCCATACTGATTTGAATGCCATTTGATTTCAATACATCAATAAATGCATCACTGGTAAACTGGCTGCCTTGGTCTGTATTAAATATTTCAGGTCGACCATATTTTTCAATCGCTTCATTTAAAGCCGAAATACAAAAATCCACCTCCATACTAATCGATACCCTATGCGCAAGTACCTTGCGGCTATGCCAATCAATCACAGCACATAAATAAACAAAGCCTTTTGCCATAGGGATATACGTTATATCCGTAGACCACACTTGATTACTGCGCTGAATAGCCAACCCTTTGAGCAGATATGGATATTTACGGTGAGCTTGATTAGCCTGGCTTAAATTTGGTTTGCAATATAACGCCTGAATACCCATTTTCTTCATTAAAGTACGTGTATGACGTCGTCCTATATGATGTCCTTGACGATTCAACAAATCACGCATCATACGACTGCCTGCAAAAGGATATTGCATATGTAATTCATCAATACATCGCATCAGCTTCAGATCTGATGCACTCACAGGTTTTGGGCGATAGTAATAACAACCACGGGAGACTTTCAGCAGCTTAGCTTGCTTAGATACTGAAATCTGAAGTGAGTCGTCGATTAACTTTTGTGGTTGAAGCGGCCCAGTTTCTTCAACACACCTTCTAAAAAATCAATTTCTAATGCCTGCTCACCGATTTTTGCATGTAGTTTTTTTAGATCGATGGGTGGTTCTGTTGGAGCTTTTGATTGATCGAAAGCTTGCGAGGAAGCTGAGATCAATTGATTTTTCCAGTCAATAATTTGGTTTTGATGAACATCAAACTCAGCACTCAATTCAGCAAGTGTTTTTTCTGCTTTAATCGCAGCAAGTGCTACCTTAGCTTTAAAATCATTTGAATGATTTCTTCTTGGTCTACGTGCCATAAAATACTCCATATATTGATGTTTATAACATCATTTGAGGAGCAGAATATCACTTATAGGAGTTGTTCAAATTTACGGATCCATCTCTTAATCCCTCTAAACGTGCATTGTGTTCGGGAAATTTTTTAATTAACTTGTTAGCCTTTTTCATTAACTCTTGCGCCTGCTGTAACTTCTCAAGCTTGCTTTTAAGTTTTTCTATTGCATTAGGGTCGTCACTTGAAATACCGCCCTTGCCTACGCTATCAGCTTTATTTTGATAGTATTCGGCTTTCTTCATTTCCTGAACTGATTTACCCATAATAGAGTGAATTTTAGAACGAAAGTTTCTATCTCGTTTTTCACTATGATGACCAACTAAAACTGGCTGTCCAAACGGTATACATTCAACCATTTGATTTGAACGTGTCGCCAATACTGTGCTTTTTACTGTTGCTTTATCAGCTAAAGCTTCATAACGATCTAAGCGGTTTTGTTGGCGTTCTTCATAACGGTTTAAGCGTTCTGCTTTGATTGCATCATTGTTATTTTGGTCGTTCATAATTCAATACCTTTTTAATTTAAGTCGCCAATCGACTTAATAAAAACATTATACCTAAATTGATTTGTTAGTACAAAACAATATATGTAAACAAGTGTAATTTTTATTGTGTGTCTTGAATGCTTCAGATTTGCGCTGTAGCGGGTTGTTTCTCTTTCCTGTGGTTTTGGTCACTCCCGATCTGAACCAAGCCCGCAGGCATTAAAAAAGCCCCTTGCGGGGCTTCTTTTCTTTTAATAAATCAATTTATAAATTGCTGTAGTATCTAAAACATTCCTATTTTTATGTATAACGTCTTTTATGTAATCACTAAAAAAAACGGCTCTGCGATTGATTGCAGGTTTTGAGCTGTATGTCATCATTGCAATTTTAGACAATGCAAATAAATTTACCACAATTGAAAATTCTAGGGCATTCAGGTTAAACGCTTCGTCCCATCCATTTTCCATATAAAAAATTGAATCAGATTGCAAAGTCCAAAAGCCGTTTTTAGTTTCCCATACTCCCCCGTCATAGCTTTCACATAATCGGCTTGCTTCTTGATATAAGATATTTTCCCATACATAAATTGTATGAGCCATTGCAACTGTATAGCGTGGAAATTCGCTTTCTTGCATTGACTGCATAGCAACTAGGTCGGTTTTATTAAAGCTGTCATAGCTCATGTCTGCGATTTCTTCATCAGTCAACAAAACTAAATCAGTCATTTTTTAATTCCTTTGTATGAGGTCGCCAATCGACCTGATAAATACATTATACCTAAATTGATTTGTGAGTACAAAACAATATATGTAAACAAGTGTAATTATTATTGTGTGTCTTGAATGCTTCAGATTTGCGCTGTAGCGGGTTGTTTCTCTTTCCTGTGGTTTTGGTCACTCCCGATCTGAACCAAGCCCGCAGGCATTAAAAAAGCCCCTTGCGGGGCTTCTTTTAATTATGCGTATGATGAAACATAACTGCGCTTATAAACCTTTGTGCCTGTTGCTAGTGTTTCGTATTCGTGCGGTGTCGCTCTGATATAGCTTGTGATCATGATATAGCCGTCTAAAATTTTCTTTTTAATTGGTTCTCCAATAAATTCGTTTTGCTTTGGTGATACTTCACTTTGCATAAAAGCCGTATCATGTGAGCGTTTAGCAATTTCCCGAACTTCACAAAATGCGCCTTTCTTAGATACCACTTGATAAAATTCTACGTTGGTTTGTTCATAGCCCCAGCATGTAGATAAAATATCGCCTACCTGTAGTTCTTCACGGAATTTTTTTAAACGCTCTGCGGTTTTTTCTTTGTTCTGTAATTTTTGCTCATATCTTGCATTACATGATTGGATACTTTCCCCAACGGCTTGTTTTAAACGCTCAATTGTTCTGTAGTGAGTATTGATAAATGGTTTTTTTGCTTTTGCTCGATACGCCTTACATACAAGCATTTCAGTTGATACAAAAAAAACCGAACCGTCTTTAGCAGTTAAAACCAAACTGCCCTCATAGAACATTTGACCTTTTTCATTTTGAGTAAAATTTTTCATTTTCGAGTACCTTTTGTATGAGGTCGCCAATCGACCTGATAAATACATTATACCTAAATTGATTTGTGAGTACAAAACAATATATGTAAACAAGTGTAAAACTCTAGGCGGTATCAATAGAGCAAAGTGTCTACTTTGCGAACTGAAGAAATATAAAAATTCTTCCCTCCCTGATTACCGTTGCAAGGTTCAAGCGAAGCCGACAAAATCTGTGATTTTGTCGAGCTGACCGCAGAACCGCAACTACTCCCCTTTGCCCCTAAGCGGGACTTACAAAGCAATCCCGCAGGGTTGCGACTAGGGCAGGGGGTTAATAATCCCAACGGCTTGCAACTGATCTAAAGTAAATTGATTTTTCATAGCCTAGTTTTCTTTCTACTGAAAACTTCCAACGGTTTACCGATGGCTTATCTATTCCTGAAAAATAAATAGGGTTAAAATTTGGTACTCGATAAACCTTTCTTTTTTTACAGCTCGGAATGCAATTTAAAATTTCATCTGCAATCATTTCATTATCACATTCAAAAATTGCATCACTGCCCGCTTTAATCACTTTGCTTTTTTCTAGTACCCCATACCAATTAAGGAGAATATAAAAGCGGTATATATGGGAAATATCAACGCTATATAGCCCTTTCATATCTTTGTATGATTGAGCTGTTTCAACTATAGGCAACTCTAACGAAAGTTGTTCTTTACTGGTCATAACTCAAAGCCTTTTTTATTAGATCGCCAATCGACCTGACAAATATATTATACCTATATTGATTTGTGAGTACAAAACAATATAGGTAAATTAATGTAATAGCGTTATGCGCCCTGATTGCTCTTATTTTTCGCTGTAGTGGGTTGTTTCCCTTTCCTGTGGTTTTGGTCACTCCCGATCTGAACCAAGCCCGCAGGCATTAAAAAAGCCCCTTGCGGGGCTTACTTATGTTTGCTTTAGATAGGTAAAGTAAAAGTCTAAAATTTGTTTAAATAGATTAATTGCTTCGTGATGTGCTTCAGCAATATTGGAATGTTCATGGGTGAAATAAAACTCATGTGGTGCTTTATCTATGTAGATAGTAATAATGTTTGCATCTTGCATTTGACAGTTTCCAAAGGACACGCAAAATGTACCTTTTGGACTTTCAAGATAGGCTCTTGAGTAGTAATCGAAGTTTGCTTTTTCAAAAGCATTTAGTAGTTCAATAACTATTTTTTTAGTATCCAACTTTGTGAAAATATTGTTCATAATTAATCACCTATTATTTAAGTCGCCAATCGACTTAATAAATACATTATACATATAATGATTTGTGAGTACAAAACAATATATGTAAACTTTTGAAATTATTATTACTGCTATACTAATTAACATTAATACGCATAATATGATTTGTGAGTACAATACAACTTAGGTATAATATTAGCTCGAAAGTTTACGCACGTATTGGGAATGCTTCAGCATACCCAATGCTAAGTAAAGCTTTGAGCAATCAACCGACTGTAGGCAAGGGCTACCGTTCTCGCAGGCATAGAGGGCGATAGTAGAAACACTATATATAGTGGCTAGTAGGTATGAGATCCGCACTAGATATAGTGTTATAGAATTACTTAATTAAAAGCAGGGCAGGGCTTCATGGCGAACTTATCTAATGAATTTGCAATACCTTTAAAGGTCGTTACTGCACGTTGCCAACACTTGAAAGCAAGTTTTAAGGGTATCTTTAATAAGATTGAATCAAAGGCTATCAAGTATAAAAACGATGATAAAAAAATTAGTTCTTTGGTCACTTGGGATGATTGGATATATGCAGGCTTAGACTGCTATGCTCCAGACTGGCAGAAAGGTTTAAATGTTGGTGATGCAATTCCCGATCATCTAATCAATAATTTGCCTTGTCCTACTGGTGAACTGGTCACGCTCGGTTCTTGGATGCTGACAAAGAATATTTATAGATTTGAAAATGAGGTAGCAACTGAACTAACAAAAAGTAAATTTGAGGGCAATTTGCCAAACTTTTTGATCAATGTTCCTGAGCTGTGCATTTACGTTCAAACTGATAATTTTGATTTGCACTTTCAGCAATCTAAAATTTATGGAGTGATATTTACCTTAACTGAACTTTGCTATCAAAAAGTTTTAGTATCTACGATTTTTCTTGATACTGGTTTAACTCGAACAATCGTCTTATTAGTCAATGAAGAAAAAGCTATAGAAGATTGTTTATCAGATTTCATAGATGAATTTCATGATGACCGTTCAATATTAGATGAAAATGAAATAGATCAATACCAATCCCTACAAAAGCAACTTATCAATATTTTGCTTTGGTTCAGTTTATCTAAGCCTGATTATGTCCCATTGCTTCCTGACAACCATAAGGAAAGGGTAGGCGTTCAGACCGTAAAGCGTGTGCCTAGATTATTTGAAGCCCAAAAGTACAAGCCTTTTATTGCAGGCAAGGAAATGTCTAAGCAGATTAAAGCCGTAAATGATCAATTAACTGAATATTCTAAACAATCATCAAAAGTACACCGCAGACCACATTTAAGGCGGGCGCACTATCACTTGTATTGGTATGGGGCAAAAGGTAGTTATGAACGATACGATTTTAAATGGATACCTATAACTTTAGTTGGCGGTACTATAAAAAATATGGACTGACCTTTTTGACATTTCCCCCGCACTCATAACCCACTTAAATCATTCAATAAAGTAGATGCCTGGTCAAGACTGCATACTTGCAGTTTTGACCAAGCATCGGAATATGATTTTTCACAGTAAGAGTTTTGGCCAAGTATGGACCAAGCAATGAAATTGCAAGTCCATACGTGCTAAAACGGTTTTAATTAATAGGGTAGGGCGGTTTTAATGGCGGGAAAACATAGAAGATAGACTGGCATAAGTAATGCCCAAAAGTAGCAAAATTCCACGTATTCGCAAAATTAGAAAACAGAATACAAGCATACTTAACCAAAAAAACTTAGTCCCAGTTAAGCTAGGGAAAAAGAACATAATAATTGCAGGCATTAAAAAGCCAGTGATGATAAGTACCCTGATTATAATTTTCTGCATGTCAGTCCCTCCAAAGACAAATAAGCCCCACTTATTGGCGGGGCGGTATTTCTAGCAACTTAAAAATATTAGATAGATAGGGTCGCTTATTTTGGCTCTCCAATTCATTTATAGCGTACTCAATTGCAACCTGATCTACCTGTGTAATTAGGTAATCAAAGTTTTTTTGATCAATTTCATTATTTATGATCACCTTATTTTTTAGATCATTTAGGTTCATATCAAGCCCTTAATTTTCATCAAGCTTTAATAAGTTTTCATTGATAAGCCAAGCCGATAATGCCTGTCTAATTTGGTCACTTCGGTTGATACCATGAACAGCCTTAAAGCTGTTTATCTTCACATCATACAAGTGATTAATGGTGTAGATTAATTGCTTAGAATTACCCTTACTTAATTCTTCACTGTATGGCGCACTTGGATTGTTTAAATAGAAGTCCAAAGCCGATCTAGCAATATCTGCTAGTACGACTTTTCTTTTATCCGCTACTTTCTCGATCTTTTTGTATAGATCGGGATTGATCTTAATTTTTTGAATTTTGTCAAAGTTCAAAGAATTAACAATGTGAGCCTTTTCATTTGCAATATGGGCATTGCTACTGGTCACAGTAGCATTGCCTTTAGGTGCTTTCATTCAGTCATTCCCTCACGTTGTAAAATTTCATCAATTAAAGCATCGACTTCGGCAATTGCTTTCTTATCCTGTTTCCCATGATCATCTTTATATTCATAGATAGACAAGCCCTCGCCCAATGAACGTGAAAAAGCAGTTCGTAACGCAATCTTAGTGTCCAAAATTGGTAAAGGGTAACTTTCAGCTAACCACTCTTTAACCTCATTAAAGACCTTAGTTTGTGGGTTTACGCCACTCAATAAAAAGTAAGCTGAAAAATCACGATAGCCCTTAATTTCATTGATTGATTTTAAGGTTTCTTTAGTAGCCCAAGCATCCAATGGACTTGTCGTATTTGGAACGATCGCAACGTCACAAGCTACAATAGCAAGGCGTGTTAATTCTGACTGTCTGCCTGCGCTGTCAGTGATTACAAAGTCATATTTTGATTTAATTTTAGCAATCTCTTTGGCTAAGTTGGTTTTTGGTACACCAATAACAGTAAAGCCTAAATCAATATCTGCTTCTTCACGTACAGTAGCCCAGTCAAGTGAACTAGCTTGCGGGTCACCATCAACTAACAGTACGTCATACCCACGTAGAGATAAGCCCATAGCTAAATTAATTGAAGTCGTTGTTTTAGATACACCGCCTTTCTGATTAACCAATGCTATTACTTTAGATAATTTTTCAGTGTTATTGCTCATGTTCTTTTCCTTTAAATTAAGTATTGTCTGTTGTTTTTACTGATCGTCTGCTTTCAGGAAGAATGCCTTTATCGACCATTGAATTAATTAAAAAATCTGTTTGGCTTAAATTGTTATCTTTGCAGAATTTAATAAGTTTCAACTTATCTTCATGGTTCATACGTGTTTGAAATCTATCTTCTTTGACAACTTCTTTAACACTGTTTTGATTACCAATCATTGTTGATCTTGTCTTACCTTTAGTAGATTTAATCATAGGTATATTCCCTAACTATTTATACATATATTAATTTGTACTCACAAAACAATCAAGGGGTATTTTAGATACTTTTGTAATTGTTCTCTATTGTTCTAATAGTTTGTTATTTAAAGTCTTTATAAGTAAAACTATATATAAGCAATACTTATATATGTACTGGGAATAGGCGCTATTACAATAAGGCGCTTATCTGCTTCAACCTCACAACCTTAGTCGTTTTCGCTTCGCTTCAACCGCCTTGCGGTTGGTGAGATTGAGCAGATTTCGGCAATATTCACCCTAGATAGCCTAAGCAAAAAAAATTGCTTAAAATGGCTATCTTGAATATTGCCGTTGTAGCATTGCTGTCGGAGCCGACATCGCTTTCAATCGACACTGTATGCCAATGTAAGGGCATAACAGCAAGTGAGTATTTAGAGCCTTACAGCTCCCCTGCACACGCATTAGCTCACTCACTAGGTCGGCAATCTCAAGGAGGGTTTCCCCAACGTCTTATTTATGCCAGTTCCTAGCGTATTCCCTGCGTCCCCGCCTATTGTGCGTTCATCAGCAAGCGGGCGTTTTACACTGGCTAGGTGCTTAACTCTTGCGTTGGTGATACTGCCGTCACTTGTATCCTCCTGCTACACCAACCGTCTTTAAAACTCTATGCCATTGTTGACCCATTTAAGGCAATGCACTTACAAACATAAAGTTTTATAAAACACAGGAGTAGACGAAGCTCGGCAAATAAACAATGCGCTTATTTGATACACGAATAGACACTAAATTAACGAAGTTTTTTCATTGTATGACTTGCAAAATCTAATATAAATGCAATAATAGAGTTCAGGTACAAGCCTTTCAGGTGAAATCATAACGGTCGCCAAACCTTATGATCTTCGTTAGATGATGTTTACCGCATCAAATAACTGTGTACCGAAGAATATAGAACATAGCCCCGATAGTTGCAAGACTATCGGGGCTTTTTCTTTGTGCGCTATTTCACAATTTCCCTATAACAATCAAAAACTTTTTTTTGCTATTTATTGAAATATCATAGAGTTATAACTCTAAATCACCCTAAATAAAGGGTATCACCACACGCTTAATTATTATTCATAAAATCAAAATAAATTAACTATCGCCCTCTGTGCCTGCGGGAACGGTAGCCCTTACCTACAGTCGGTTGATTGCTCAAAGCTTTACTTAGCATTGGGTATGCTGAAGCATTCCCAATACGTGCATAAACTTTCGAGCCTTTATACTCAATAGTAAAAAATTACAATTAAGTGATTGAATATGAATACTTAATAATAAGAGTGTTATCTTTTTGTTTACCATTTAAAACAGTTGAAATGGTTAGATTTTAGTAAACTTGTTCTATTTTTAAACTTATAGAGTTATACTGTTATAACTCTATAACCGATAAGGCTAGAACTATGAAAAAAATCTTCGTCACAATGGGCATTTTGAGCCTAACAGCACTTACAGCCTGTGCCACAAATACATCATCACAAAAGGGATTAAAAAAATCACCATGCGCTTGCGTATATCAACCAATCCCAAGCGCTGAAAATCAAATCTCTGACCCATTCGCTCAAGTAACTAAAACGGTAAAAACTGGGGGTAATGTCGTATGAAAAAACTATTACTTCCGATCGCTACGGCTTTAGTTTTGACGGCTTGTTCTGACGAGCCTAAAGCGCCTGAAGTGAAAGGGGATGACTATGTAGGCGTTTGGATGAACCCAATAGGGCAACAATCGCAATCAGCAAATGACGTAATTATCAATGATCGAATCATTATTGATAAAAGCACAACTAAAGACGTTTACACCGTCACTATTTTAGCTAAAGGCGTTTTTACAGACATGAAGTTTAAACCTGATAACGGTTTGCTTTGTGCGCCTAACGATGCTTGTTTTCAGCTTGTAGATGGAAAGCTAAAGCTTGGTAGTGAAAGCGGTGTTCTAACTTATGAGAGAGAACAGCAAAATGGAAATCAATAAAATTAAACTCGGTCTAGCTTCTGCGGTTGTCGCTTTAGGTCTAACTGGCTGTTTCACTTCTAAGCCTGACATTTCAGGCGTATGGGTTCCCGAACACACTCCAAAATCTGAATTTTTTTATTCGTACTATGTGATTTCTGAAGCTGATAAACAGGGCAATTTCCCAGTAAAGAAAGTCAATTATCAAATCCAAAACATGAACCAATATAACCCTGCAAAGTTGCCTAAATTTACTGGTGAATCAAGCGGGGTCTTAACATTCGTTAAAGACGATACATATTGCTATGAAGGCTCTTTGGCTAGTGATTGTTTTGTCTATTCAGACGGAAAATTAAGAAAATCAGATACACAAAACTTTTTCTTAAAGACTTCAAAAAACCCGCCCGAAATTCCAGTAATTCGCTGAGGTCACTATGAAAAAGATTATCTATGCTTTCTTGCTTCTGTTTAGTTTTTTTAGCTTTAGCTCGGCTTATGCGGTCGATAACTTTACCAATCCACAAGATTTAGGCAATGGCAGTACACCTACTGGGACGACTGGCGGTTCTAACGGTGCGTATAACTCTAATCAAATATCGCAGAATGTATCTGAAGTTACCAAAAATGGTATGTCTGAATTAGACAAGGTTGTTGATAGTCTGATTACTGGTGTTGATAAAAACATTAAAGACAATTTGCAAGGTTACTATCAGAAAGTCACAGCTCCAATCATTCCAGTTTTTGCAGGCTTTATCATTATTTGGATTTCGTTCCAAGCTATTAAAATGATGTTAGGCATGGCTGTAGAAATTCAGGGTGTGATAGCCACTTTCGTTATTATGCTGTTGATTTGGTCAATCGTATTTTCATGGGATGCTTTCTTTCCATACGTTGCTGAAGTATTCCTCGATGATGTACCGAACCTGATTACTGAAATGACAGGTACAGATTCAAAAACAACATTGCAGTCTTTTGTATCTATTATCTTTGAATCTATCGCATTAGCTTTTAATAACATTGATACAGGTATTACCAATGTCGTTTCGGGCTTCTTCTTTGTCCTGATCTATAGCTTGATTTTTGGTTTAGCCTGCATTGTCTGCGGTTTATTCTTCTTAATTTGGATTATCTGTAAAGTCATTATTGGCATTCTAATCGCAGTTGCACCGATTTTTCTTGCATGTGCAATGTTCCCTGCAACTCGCAGATATGCCACAAACTGGCTACAAGCAATTTTAACCCCTCTTGTTGTTCTTCTTTTGCTGATTGTGAGCTGTGACTTAGTGCTTACTTCAGTTGTCGCAGGCATTCAAAACCTTAATGAAAACGGCAGTACGTTTACTGGGGCTTTCATCATGGTAATTGTTTTGATCGTTGTTATTGGGCTGTTTTGGCTTGTTCCAAAAATTGCAATTTCTTTGGTCGGCAGTGGCTTTGAAGCTTCAACCAGTGCGACTTCAAGTATCACCAGTTCAGGCACCAATATGGTTAAAAGTTTTGGTCGTGGAGGTAAACGCTAATGACACCACAAGAAAAAGCGCAGTTAGACGCTCAAATTAAAGAGATTCAAGACAATACTAAAAAGTCTGAAAATCGTAACGGTAAAATCACTATTTGGGTTCTTGGTTTGGCGACCGTTCTAGGTATAGGTAATGTTGCTCAAGGTATCGCAATTAAAGGATTAACACCTTTAAAACAACCAGTTCCTATGATTGCTGTAATTGATTCTGAAACTGGAATTATGACCAGTGTAGAAAAGTTTGATTCAACTACTGACCCTAAACTTATTGAAAAATTAGTGACCTCCTACTTTTGGGACACTATCAGCAATCGCTATGGCTATTACGGCAAAGTTGGTAAAGACCAACTTTCTGCACAGTACAGCAAAGCTTCTATTTTCTTAGATAGCCAAGATCGTACCGACTTTGAAAATGAAGTTAGCGGAATGAATCAAAACTCACCTTACAACCAACTAGGTGAAACTGGCTCAATCACTCCTAAAGTTATTGCTGTCAACTTTCTTGGCAACAATAAAGTTCAAGCCAACTTTAAAACAACCGTTATTAAAGGTGCTGAAATTCGCCAGTACAGCTACACAGTGACGGCTGACTATATCACTGACAACTTTGACGATCTCAACGTAAAAGATCGTTGGATTAACCCATTTGGCGTGAAGTTTAAGAACTGGAACTTAACGCAAAACTCATCAAATGATGCGTTAGTTACTCAAAACCCAGTTACTCAACCATTGCCTAAACCTGAAGCAAGCACTGCTTCTGAGCCTGTGGCACAGACTTCTAATAATTAATAAGGTAATCGGATATGAAAAAGACCCTTATAAGCATTTTACTTACAGCAACGTGCATTGCTTCAGCGCCAACTTTTGCTCGTCAAATTCCTGTTGGTTTGAAAACGGATAACCGCATTAAAGTTGTTCCGTATTCTGAAAGCCACGTTGTTGAACTATCAACGACTTTTGGTATTTCAACTACTGTCGAGTTTGGAAATGAAACTATCCAAACTGTTGCTTCAGGTGACACGATTGGATGGCAAATAATCCCACAAGGTAATCGTCTATTCATCAAGCCTGCGGAAAAACCACAAGCAGGCATGAACCGTACAAACTTAACCGTAATCACTGATAAGCGAAATTATTACTTCAATCTATTCAATAGTTCACAACCAGTTTATGTACTGCGCTTTAACTATGCAGATGCCAATAGAACTAATCGTTTATTGGCACAACAAAATGCACCTCGTCCCGCTTTAGGTGAACTGCCTATGACAAGCCAAAAATGGGGAATGGATGCCACTAAAAGCAAATCTATTAAAGTTCTTGGCGTAAGTGATGATGACCAATTCACATTTATTCGTATTGCGAAAAATTCACCTCGTCCCGCAGTTTATGCGGTTAATGGTGAGGGATACGAAGAACTTACCAACTCAAGACAAGAGGGGGATGTAATCGTGATTGAGAAAGTAAACGATGCTTTCACTCTGCGACTTGGCAAAGAATACGTTTGTATTCTCCGTAAACCTGAAGTGATTGGAGGAAAATAAAATGACAAATGAAAATAAAAATTTGGGTAACGATGACTTTAAAACCCAAGATAACTTCAGCACTGAAAATCATGTTTTCCATGATGAAAAAAAAGAACATGGTAAAGATGATTTTGAACGTCAAGATGCTTTTGAGAATAAGCCTAAAACGTCTGTTAAAAATATAGACATAGGCAAATTGGTTAAGTTCGGTGGCTTACTAGCCCTCATTATTGGCTTGGTAATTTTTGGCGTTTATCTGAAATTGCAAAAGAACAAAGAAAGCCGTGTAGAAAGCGGTGTAGAAAGTGCTGTTGCTAAACCAGTAACAGGGATGGACGGCAGTAATTTTAATGGCATGGATAGATTCGGATTCGGAAATCCGCAACCAATCCCAACTGCGACTACCCCTGACCCTGTAAACCCTACTGAAAAAAGCCCTGAACAGCTCGAAATGGAGCGTCAATTAGCTGAACAGCAACAACAACTAGCAATGCAACAAGAGCAGGCTAGACAAGATGCTATGGCTAAAGAACAAGCCCTTTTAAACGCCCGCTACAAGTCTGGAATCATGGTTAATGAGAATGGCGGTAAAGGTGGCGGTGTTAGCCCTAATGGTGATGCTAGTGCAATGGCAGGCATACCGCCTGAACTTGCACCGTTATTTATGGGTATGCAAGCTTCACAACAATCTAATGCCAATGGCAACCAAGCGGGTGCAAGCAATGTAAATCCACGCATTGCAAATAGCACTGCGGGTTCTATGGGTGGTCGTTTTGATTCAAGCACTTCTAATCAAAAAGCGCCTATTGCTCATGCAAGTTATAACGCTGATCGTAGAATGCTTATACAACAAGGCAAGATCGTAGATGCAGTTTTAGAAACTGCTGTTAAAAGCGATTTACCAAGCAACATTATTGCTCGTGTAACTAATGATGTTTATAGCGAACAAGGACGTAATCGTTTACTGCCTGCGGGTACTCGTTTATTCGGTCAATACTCATCAATTGTTAATGACGGACAAGCAGAAATCGGGGCGGTTTGGAATCGTGCAATCACACCTAATGGCGTAGAAATTATGCTCGATAGCCCAAGCACTAACAGTCTTGGTATCGCAGGCTTAGGCGGTAAAGTGAACAACCATTATGGGCGCATATTCGGAACAGCTACTTTACTTAGCATTATTGGTGCGGGTGTAAGTAATGCAGGTGTTAGCAGTAGCGACCAAAACAATGCTTCACAGACTTATCGTACTGAAGTTGCAAACTCATTCGGCAATCAAGCTGACCGTGTTCTACAACGTAACTTGTCAATTCCTCCGACTATTACAGTCGCTCACGGCACACGCATTAAAGTTCTAGTTGCTAAAGACTTGGACTTTTCAACTATTTTAAACCAATAAGAAAGGCGCTTAATTATGTCAATCCTTGTACTTGAAGATTTGAAAAAAGCTTTTGGTGATGATCTTGATAATGATCAAATTACTGAAATTTCAGTTAATAAGCCTTTGGAATATTTCATTGCTATGAAAGGTACAAGGGACATGATTAAAAAAGAGAATCCTAACCTTACCTATGCGCTTTTGAAGCGATTAGCCGAAGGCATTGCAACTGAAACCAATCAAACAATTTCAGAAGCACAGCCTTTGCTTTCTGCTCAAATTGCATCACCGCAACATGAGGGTTTATTTTTCCGTATTCAATTTGTCCGTGACCCTGCCGTAACTGGCGGGTCGATCGGCTTATCTATTCGTAAACCAAGTATTTTAAGTCTGCCATTTTCAGCTTATGAGGAAGTTTTAAATTCTGTTGAACCATTTGCAAAAATCACTGCAAAAGATCAAGAGCTATTCGATTTATACGAAGCCCGAAACTTTCATGAGTTCATTCGTAAAGCGGTGGGTTATGAAAAAAATATCATTATTTCTGCGGGTACAGGTTCAGGAAAAACAACTTTTTTTAACTCCATTATTCATGACTGCATACCACTGGGCGAACGACTAATCACTATTGAAGATGCTAAGGAGTTACGCCCTCCGCATGAAAATACGTTGCAACTTTATTATTCAAGAGGTGGACAGGGTAAAGCTAAAGTCGATGCACAGTCATTAATGGAAGCTTGCCTGCGTTTGTATCCAAAACGCATTTTACTGGGTGAGATTCGAGGTGCTGAAGCATTCACTTATTTAAACCTAATTTCTTCAGGGCATGGCGGTTCAATTGCGACATTACATGCCAATGACCCACTTAATGCTATTGAGCGTTTAACGCTTATGGTTCTTATGGCAGGCACTACATTAACCAGTGACCAAGTTAAATCTTTTGTTAAACAAAGTGTAGACATTATTGTTCAACTTGGAAGAACAGAAACAGGCGGTTATGGCTGTTCAGCTATTTATTTTAAAGCTTATGAGGATTTCAAAAATGAAAAAACACATTTTTCTAGCGTTGCTTAGTTTAGCTAGTGTTGCCTGCTCATCTAAGGGCTTGGACGGACAATACAATCGTATTGATCAAACAGCATTTGAGAAAGAACAAGGCATGAGTAGCGGGCTTATCGTTGCCAATAAAGGTACTCAAGTTACCTTAAAAAACTCATGGGGTGATGTTGCATTATCGGCTGTAGAGAAAGATAAAAAAATGGTTGTTCAATATAACAATCAAGACGCTTTCTTAATGGAACAAAAGGGCGGTGTTATTACTCTGACCGATGTTGATAACCCAAGCCAAGCATACAAATTTAAAAAGGACTAAGCCATGAAAAAAACAACTATTGCTCTTTGCGCCTTAATTAGTTTGTCTGCTGAAGCACAGTTACCGCAGACATTTACCCAAGTTCTTCAGTCATTTGCTCAAAGCAATAAATTAACTTATGTGCCTGAAGCTCCCAATCAAGGGAACTATGTCACTTATAAATTTTCAAGTGATGCCAGTTGCCAAAACGAAGCATGTGCCGATCTTAAAGTTTATTACAGCATTGACCCTGCTTGTGTACCGCAAGAAGTGGGGTTATTTGGTGAATTGCCAGTAAGCATCCCTAACGCAAAAGCATTGTTTGTATCTCCGACCATTTCTGACAATACAAGCCAAGCTCACGACTTCATGCGAGTTCAAGCAAATGGCGGGTGCTATGAGTTATCAATGGGTGAACAAGGCTCACACTATAAAACCTTAGTTGATCTAGCTAACCGTTTGGCTGTGGCTAAGTGATGAAATAGCAACGGGCCAAGTTTAAACAGGTAACGTAGTTCCTGGTTAAACTGTCCTCGTTGCGGTAGAGGAATAATGAAAATGAAATTAAAAAAACTATCGCTACTGGTACTGGTAGGTTTAAGCGGGGCAACTATTGCTTCAAATTTACCTTACAACGATATTGTGACTTCAGCTTCAGCTAAATATGGATATGACCCGCTTTTAATTCATGCAGTAATTCAAAAAGAATCTTCGCATAACAATACTGCTAAGTCAGGCGTAGGCGCTCAAGGTTTAATGCAACTTATGCCCGCAACGGCTCGTTCTTTGGGCGTTACCAATCCCAATGACCCCACACAAAATGTTAATGCGGGTACTCGTTACCTGAAGCAATTAAATCAGCAATTCGGCAACATGCCCCATGCACTCTATGCCTATAACTGGGGTATGGGTAATTTACGTTCGTATCTGAAAGGTAATAAAAAAGTTATGCCTAAAGAAACGCAAGACTATGTGCCTAAGATCGCCCAGTTTTATAGAAATTATGGCGGTACTGGTTCATATTTTGGTGGCAACGTAATTAAAGGCGGGACTACTTCAGGTGGCAAGCCTGCAACGACTGGCATAGAAAACAGTAATCAGAAGAAGATACAAGCCAAGCTAGAAACACAAAGCGCATGTAAGCCTGTAAAGCTACCTGAAGCAGAACAAGTTGATATTGATTCACCTATCAACCTACCGCCTGTTCCCCCTGTAACTGGTGGCGTAGGTAAAACAGTTTTTGACCCGACAAAAAATGCCGATGCAGTTCTACAAGTTCAAGAATTAATGAAGCAGATTCAAGTCTTGAAAGGGCAATATGACAGTGTGACTAAAGGGCTTGCAGGGCTAGGACTTCTTACCAATGTGATGCAAATTGCAGGCTTTGAATTGCCTAATGGCTTTGATGCTCAACCGACTAATATTTTCAATACACCTAAAGAGCAAAACGCCTACAACGAATTGCAACGTCAAATTGCGACCAATACTGGTGTATATGCAAGCAAGGAATTGGCACAGATTCAAAACATAACTGCAAGCCGTGTAAACACAGCTTATGTAGACGCTGAAGTAGCTTGGACACAAGTAAATTGTAATATGCAAAACCTAAAGTCGTTGGCTCAAGTAAGTACCAATACGTTAAAGCAATCAAAAGACTTGGCGAATGCCCTTGCTATTGAAAACAGTATGTTGGTAGCCAATCAAGCGAAGCTTAAAGCTAACATGCTCATGATGCAGTCAAGCATGGATTCTTATAAGGTCGCTTCCCATCAAGCCGTTCAAAAATTCTTGGGGACAGTAAAATGAATGATCAATCGCAAAAAATCTTCGGTCACGCTGTTTTAGCTGTTGTAATCACTGTGATTACAACATGGGCTATTTTTTTACCGAAGTTTTTTATTATCCCAAAAGATCATAAAGTCCAAGCTATTCTTTATGCAATTCCATTGACGTTTAAAACGCCTTTATACGTTTTAATATTGCTGTTGGCTTTGGTTATTAGTAGTGCTTTGGCTTGGTTTTATTTTCAAAACAATAAAACACCTTTTGGGGGCGAAAGATACGTTCGTGTTCTTCGGGGCTTGCAATTAGTAAGCCCATTCAAATTAAGAAGAATGACCAAAGAAAAAGATTACCAAATCCGTTTTTGCGGTATGCCTGTTCCTAAAGATTTAAAATATAAACACTTCCTTTTAACTGGTGGTACTGGTCAAGGTAAGTCAGTTTCAATCAGTGATTTTTTAGATTCTTGTGTTGCTGATTCTCGCAGTAAAACCCGCTTAATTGTGGTTGACCCTAACGGAACTTACGCAAGTTTATTTGCTAAGAAAGGTGATGTTATTTTCAACCCTTTCGATGCTCGATCAGTCCATTGGTCAGTGATTAATGAAGTACAAAATTCTTATGACATTGAAACATATTCAATGACAATCATTCCTAAATCTTCAGACGCAAATCACGAAAATTTTAATACGATGGCTCGTACTATTGTTAAGTCTGCCATGACCAAAGTTTTAGAAATGGATGAACTTACTAGAGAACAGCAGACACAACAATTTTTAGAAATTTTATTAATTTCAAGTGACGATAAACTCAAAGAGTTTTTAGTAGGTACTCAAGCTTACAGCTTACTTGGCAACTCTGAATTAGTCGGTACTTTACGCAGTATTGTTACTACATATTTAAGCCCTCACACTCATTCTAAAATTGGTGATTTTTCGTTTAGGGATTATTTAAAGCATGGTACTGGCAATATTTTTATTACTTGGCGTGAAGATCAATTAACTGCATTGCAACCATTAGTTAGCTGTGCGACTGACGTTATTTGTAGTTCTTTATTATCTGACTTTGATAACTATTCTGATTTTATATTCTGCCTAGATGAACTCGGCTCTTTGAACCGTTTATCGTATCTCGAAGCAGTATTAACTAAAGGACGTAAACATAGACTTATTGCTTTAGCAGGCATTCAAAGTCTGGCTCAATTAATCACGATCTATGGAGAAAAATTCTCTATTACGCTACGTGGTTGTTTTTCTTCTTTTGGTGTCTGTGCTGTCAACTCTCAAGACACTTATACACCCCAAGAATATGAAAAAGCTTTCGGTGCAATTGAAGTATTAAGGAAAATGAAATCTGCAAA
>NZ_CP032131.1 GCF_002165375.2 Acinetobacter chinensis | reverse complement strand
AGTATTACCTTCTATCTGCTCAACTCTCACCATAATGATACTAATCACTAAATCAAAAACTTAAAAAATTTAGAGGTTAAAAATGCAAAAAATTGAAATATTAGTATTATTGAAAATGATTGGTCAGAAGATTGGTTTTGATGAAATCCAAGATAATTCAGAACTAAGAAGCTATGAAGGCAAAGTATTGTCTACAATCATAGAACACGATGGAAACCACAAACTATGTGTTGAAGTCGAACAAGATAACTGTGAAATATTTGATGTGAACAGACTTAAAAACTTAAGAAACTTTGATATTAGAAGCACCCTCTGAAAGCCTTGCTGTGTAAGGGTTACATGAGTTTTCGTCAATATACCAAGGGAGCGTCATTTTTTGATCTCAAAAGATGTCCTCCTCCGCCTTCTTCTCCTCGTCCCCTCGTCGTCGTCGTTGTCGTCGTCCATAAAATTCGATAAATCAGTTCGCAAAGCTCTGTTTTTACCGATCTACGTCAACAGGGAGCTTGTAATCAGGGAGAAAGGTGTTTTCGTAGCGTATTGCGTCAGTTCGGATGCACTCCGCATCCTCTGAGATACCTGGAGAGATCACCAGCAGAAAAAGCAAGGATACACAGAGGGCACTGTGATTCTTGTTAGGGAAGCCCTAAAACCCCAAAAAAGCCGTAAACATGTTGTCATGTATACGTAAATAAAAGAAAAATGCCCTAAAATACGCATTCTAGGGCATTGTATTAATCACACGATTAAAATATATTCTAAAGCACGGTTATTAGTTCTTGGCGGAATTAATAACGAAAGATTATGTAGATTACCGTCTGACATAATAATCAGGATAAAATCCCCGTGCGGTAAAGCGATTATAACCACACAAGATTGAAAATAAATCCCTTTCGTTGTTAAAACCTTCTTAAATTAATATTCCGTCCGTTTAAATGGGTGGAAGGATTAGTGACGACAGCATTTAAGCGGTGATTTTCAGTGTGCTACTGGGGGAACTGAACAAAGCACACAGCAGAATGAGTAGTCTAAGGGTGATCGTGAGTATATTGGGGTAATTCCCTTGCGATGATCAAACAAAGCCCACAGGCGGTCTTAAATGCGTTCAGGCGGTGATATAAGCCGTAATTAAGACAGGTACAGCGTTATACCGTGATGTACTCCGATTGAAGCGACGCTCGGCTCCGTAGTGATGCTCCAGAGGGAAATACTCCTAAAGTGCCTTTATAGGTGCTTTAGGGTG
>NZ_CP032130.1 GCF_002165375.2 Acinetobacter chinensis | reverse complement strand
CGAGCCATCGTTTCACAGGAGCGTATCAGAGTCTATTCCTACGCTTGTTTTGGTTAGGGCATAGATCACCCCCTGAACACGTCCAAAACCGCCTATAAACGCTTTTAAATGATCACCGCAAGGGATTACCCCAATATACTCACGATCAGCGTTTTATGACTACTCATGCCGTTGTCTGCTTTGTTCAGATACCCCAGTAACAGACTTAATCAATTTTGCGCTGGCGTCACCAAGCCTTCCACCCACAAAAAGGACGGAAATTAACTATCTGAAGCAATTAAGAACGAAAGAGGGATTTATTTTAATCTGAGAGCCGTTATAATAATTTCACAGCACGGAGATTTATCTTGAATCTTATGTCGATTTTCGAGATCACATAACTTTCGTTATTAATTCCCCCAAAGAATTAATAACCGTGCATCGAATATAAAACGAAACCCGATCATATTCAATATGGTCGGGTTTTTATTTTTCGCTCGCTAAGGTTCTGATTAATTCCCCAGGGGGGAAATAATCGGAAAGCGAGGGGAAAATAAGAAAGCCGAAGTCGGTTATAAAAGCTCCACCACGTAGAGTAGAGTCCACTATTAAATAAGTGGACATGACGCGCTTCGCTCCTGATCGCATCGCACCCGCGCGAGCCGACGGGATGCCGATTGCGAGTGCGTCGCTTGCTTAATTTTCCTTGAAATTGCGTCGCCACCCATTCGGGATGGCTAAAAAAAACCTGATTACAGCATAGAGGGCTTTGTAATCAGGGAAAAAAGGTTTTAAAGCAGTTTTCACGCAGTCGTGGGCAACTCCGCCCACTCGGTTACTACTGGAGAAGCACGGCAAACTGAAAGTTTGCATAAGTGCGCCATTATTTCTTAAATAGGTCTTTCTGACCGTATGTTTTAACGTAATCACGCATAAATCTTCTCAAAACTTGGCTAGCGTTCAAATCATTGTCTTTACAACATTGTTGAAAAGCTTGAAGTAAGTCTGCATCTACGCGAAAAGGAAAGGTTTTCTGTTCTTTGTCCATGATCATCAAGTATATATTGGATATATAACCAATATAACAAAAATAAAAGCTCAACAATGTGAGCTTTCATTACCTTTTGTCGTCCAACGAATCAAAAGGATTTGCACCTTAGCCTAGTGTAAGGATTTAAGAAAAGAACAAACAAAGTTTTACATCAAAAGCCGTATCTATTGAAAACTTTAAATTTCCGCAATCTTTAAAGTTTTGTTTGTATATACACAGTATATAAATTTTATAGTTAAAAGCAAGTTTTTATGAAGTAGTGAATTATCATTATGGTGAGAGTTGGAGAAGATCAGGCAATACTCACCCTAGAGCGCATTCACGCTCTAGGAGTATCACCCGAAACAAAAGCAGCATCACTACGGAGC
>NZ_CP032129.1 GCF_002165375.2 Acinetobacter chinensis | reverse complement strand
AATAGCTAACCTAGATCAGCGTGACCCAGCCGAATTACTTGGCGTTCTTCTAAAAACTGCTGAAATCGACCCAAATGATATGAAATGGCAAATTTGGAAGGATTTAGGACAAGAAACCTTAAATCAGCGTAAAAAGTGACGTTTTATAATAAAAATCCCAATACTTAAATTGGGATTTTTGGAAACTAGAAGTTATTTTTTAATATCTTTTAACCAACCATAAAGGTATGGGTCTTTTTTCAATAGACTAGCAATCATTTCAATGCGTTTTGATTTATCTAATTTTAAAAGAATACTTCTGAGATCAGCATTTATAGATTTCTCTGGCGCGCCTCGGTCACGTGCTTTGCTATACCAATCATGTCCAAGAGTATATTCATGGTTTTCCATATATATAGCTCCCAATAAAGTACATGGTCTGTAGTCCTGAGAATTATTTTCATGAGCTTTTACGCCACATTCTATTGCTGTATCGACTTTTCTAATATCTCTCTTAACTCCTCCCAATGTAGTGAAATAAGCTGACAATAATTTTTTATTTTTATTTAGTGAGATTTCAGTATTTTCTAAAAACTTTTCAGCCTCTTTACTTGCTTTAGCTTTTCTTAATTGACTAGAGGCATTAATAGCATGCCAATGTAATTTGGTTGTCTTATATTGATTAAGATAAAAATCAGCTTCCACACGATGAAATTTTATCTTAAGTTCATCTGTAAAAAATTGTCGTCCTTCCGAATTTAACCAAATAGCATCTTGTTCAGATAATTTCTGATTATTATCTAATAATTTCAATATATTAATTAACTTCGATCTATGCTTATCCGCTATGTCATAGAAGTAAATATCATATTTTTTTATTAGATTTTTTTCTTTTTGCCTCTCTATATATTTAGGGTCAGATTCTAATTTTTTCCTACGTTCACGTTCAGCTTGTTCTCTAACTTTTCTTTCCTGAGCTAATTTTTCTTGTTGTTTCTTTAACTGAATTAGTTCTAATTCTCTTAATTTTTCCAAGCGTAATCTTTCTGCTTCTAAGTGTTCTTGATGCTTTATTCTGTCATTAACAACTTCTTTCTTATATTGATTAAAAGAAATTTTACCTTCAACTAGACTATGTAAAGCATTAAGGTTTTGACGAACTAAATAGGCTTTCTCTGGCAAAGTTAAACTATCATTTTGCTTCGTTTTTAACTTTTGAATTATTTTATGAAGCATACTATGTGGGATCATTGAACTTTCGATATGATCTACACAATAAAAAACAGCATCTTTTCTCATATCATCAAGATATGTTTGATGTTTAACAGCATCCTCAACAGATACTTTACCTCGATAATTAGAATGGTACGTTTTTTTAAAAAATCTACTTCTAGTCATTTCAAAGATTCAAAAATTATTACCATTCAATTAAATAACGGTTTATAGAAGATTAAAAGCATAAAAAAATAGCCTAAGCAGAATATTGGGTATATTAAAACCCATCTGCCTAATTCCCCTAAAAACAAATGCTCTCAACTTCTCAACTCGCCTCCAAAGCGTCGCACTTCGTGCTTTGGCTTTGGAAACGGTTGAGAGAGTTTCGGCAATACTTTCCCTAAAGGCGGTCATTTAAAAAAATGACACATCCTTTAAGTATTGCCGATTTACCGCATATTCTTTTGGCTTCGGAGCCACGTATATCGGTCGTATCCGCACATAGTTTTGCTGACTATGCAGACAAGGACTAAAGGTCTTGCACCTTCTCCCACACGCTCCCTGTCGAAGTATGGCGATATCTCTGCGAGGGTTTCCCCAGCATGCAACTTAACCGACCTATACAACTACTTCCAACGCTCCGCCTTTGTGAGAATCCCCTGTAAGCGGTTTAGCCTTTCGACTATCGCTACGTTGCACCAGTGACACTTATTCCCTCCACATGCAACGCATGCCAATCCGTAAAACGGACACGCAGAAGCAGGCAAAGCTCGATCTATGATGCTTATTTGATGAATAAAAACACGTATTAACGAAGACTTATCATTTTGAGTCTTGATCTAAACACTGTTTATTGTGAAAATAGAGTTCAGGTACAAGCCTTGTGGTGAAATCTGCACGAGTTGGTAGCTCTGCTGATCTTCGTTATTCGATGGTTCGAAGCATCAAATAACTGCGTACCGCTGAATATAAAGCGAAAGCCCATTTAGTTTCAATACTGAATGGGCTTTTTCTTTATCAAGTACTTATCATTTGGGGTCTATGACGCAAAAATCGCCATTTTTTCCATATCCACACTGCTTTTTCATCACTCGGACACACGGTTTAGATTCCTCTCCAACAGTACAGCTTCCAATATCAAATTGGATTCCCTGTTGTTTTAGGCTCTCGATCTGAGGAATATTGCCTAAAGGTTTGATGTAAACCACAAATAACCAAGTCATTGCCAGCATCAAGATAGCAAAAGCACCTAGAACAATAGCGATTAACTTCCATGACCATTGATGAATCACAGAATCAATTGAATTATTCAGGCGTCCAAGTGCCTTAGCGGTCTTGATAAGCTCTGCTGTACCCTCCTGTAAGCCCGTATTTAGCGATTTTGATACAGTGCTATGGGTTTGCCCTGCTATGACCTTTTGAATACGTTCTTCCGTGATTTGAAGCTCTTTAACAGCCTGATTGACTAAGTTCTGCTGTTGTTCTGCAACTGCCATCAGTGCATATAACTTTTTTTCATCAGGTGTC
Source organism: Acinetobacter chinensis (assembly GCF_002165375.2). NCBI lineage: Bacteria > Pseudomonadati > Pseudomonadota > Gammaproteobacteria > Moraxellales > Moraxellaceae > Acinetobacter > Acinetobacter chinensis. The sequence goes on along the minus strand of NZ_CP032129.1, from coordinate 1,632 downwards.
ATCGGCTCATCCCTCTAAACTTCATTGTTTTCTGTTGCTCTCGTTCTAATTTCTGCTGTTCTTTGTACTGCTGTAAGGCAAGCTGTTTAAAGCTATCAAAATCAGCCTTAAAGCTCTCAATGCCCTGTTTAATTTCTTTGTCTGAGATAGGGCTGTTTTTGAGGTCTTTCAGGTCGTTTTTAGGGTCGCCTAAGTCTAGTCGCTCAAGCTCTTTATAGGCTGTACGTGACTGTTGCAAGGCTTCCCTGATTTCAGGGTCTTTAGCTTGGCTTGGTAATAGTTTTTTTTCGGGTTCTTTCTCTATGCCTTGCTCTTTGTAGCTTCGCATATCAATACGGCTATCAATTTGGTGTTTTTCTAAATGGCTGTTGCATAAATCTGCCCATCTTTGGCGTAGGTCTTTAATATCAGTTTTTCGTTCCTGGTAACTCTTGCCTGTATTGTCTTTTTTAGCTCCGCCACGTTCAGGATTTTTGCTGTTATAGCGTTTGAAATATTGCTCTGGATCTCGCTCGATTCCATCTTGCAGACGTTCATTAAACATGAGGTGAACATGAGGCTGATCATTGCCGTCCATTGCTTTAGGGTTATGAATCGCAAACTGATACGGATATTTTGAGCCAATTTCAGACTGAATGAAGTCCTCAACCAGTTCTAAGCGTTGTTCGGCATTCATCTCTCTAGGCAAAGCTATTTCATACTCTCGGTAGGTACTGCCGTTTTTACGCTCGTAAAGGTCGGCTGCCTGCCAAAAGGTAATCGGATTATGTTCAGCCCATTTCGGCATATTTCCATAGGCACTATGTTCAAGGTCGGTTTCTGCCTGCTCCTGTTTCAGCTTCTTTTCTTCATCCCGATCGATATATTCGGCATGCGGTGCTGCTTTGCCTGCTTTACCAACTTTGACACTTAAACGAGCAATCGCCATTAGGTTTTATCCTGTCCCTTTTTTCGGTCTAGTTCTTTCTTAAATGCTCTTTGATCGAGTATCGAAGCCCACATCATAATGATGATAAGTAGCGGTGCTGCGATCACGCCAAAAGTAATATCTTTGATTTTTCCCAATACCTGTTTTAGTTGCATGCTGTTGCTCCTAGCTTTGGTACTTCTTTTTTTCATTCAATTTTCAATTGAACGAAAAAAAGAAGTTTCAGGGTTTTAGGGATGAAGTCCCTAACGTGCTTAGGTTTCTCAATGAAATTGAGAAACGTCTAAGCGCGCCATCAAATTTTTGATGGAAGTACAGGCGAAAATCTCTAGAACGACTTTAACAAAATTACGTTACTCGAACGTAAATATTTTGTTATCGTTCTTTGAGTATTGAGCCTGTGCTTTTGCGGTATCTGAATTAATGGAATTGAATATGAATAATGATTGGCTGTCTGAAAAAATCACCTATATTTCTGCTTTAAAGAATCCTAGTGATGCTCAAAAACTTTTACTTGAATTAGCCAAAATTCAGTACAGAACACCCGACCAAGAGAAAAAGATCAATGCCTTGATCAAAGCTGAAAAAGCCATAGATCGAGCAAATAAGCAAAAAGTTGCAGTTAGAAAATTATTGAATGCCGAAAAGGAAGCTGAACGTAAAGCTCGTACACGTCATCTCATTCAATTAGGCGCACTATTTGA
>NZ_CP032128.1 GCF_002165375.2 Acinetobacter chinensis | reverse complement strand
AGGGGACACCCCTTAACCCCGAAAAAAAATTTTCAATTTTTTTTTAAAAACACTTGTCAATGGGACTTTACATCGTGGCTATTTTTCACTTTTCAGTAAAAAATATTAGTCGATCAGATGGTCGAAGTGCTGTTGCGTGTGCTGCATATAGATCAGGGGAAAAATTGAAAGATGAACGCTATGGAAAAGAGCAGGATTACACGAAGAAAACAGGCATAGAATTTAAAAATATCTATGCGCCTGAAAACACCAAAAAAGAATTATTAGATCGGGAAACGCTTTGGAATACGGTCGAAACCATTGAAACTAGAAAAAACTCTCAATTATCAAGAGAATTTGAAGTTGCATTTCCTTGTGAATTAAACCAAGAACAACGAGAGAAGATGCTCAATGAGCTATGCGGAAAAATTGTAGAACGTCATAAGGTCGTTGTTGATGCAGTCATTCATGCCCCACATACCGCAGGCGGAAGTGATGACCGCAACTATCACGCCCACATCATGCTCACTACACGCAGCATTAACCAACAAGGCGACCTTGATAAAAAAACGAGAGAATTTAACGACAACGGCAAACAAGAAGTCGAACACTGGAGACAACAGTTTGCGGAACTCTGCAATCAATTTCTTGAACAGGTTGGCAGCCATGAGCGTGTCGATCACCGCAGCTACAAAGAGCAAGGTTTAGATTTAGAAGCCACACAGCATGAGGGTTCTACAATTACCCAACTTCGCAGACAGGGCAAGGACACTGAAATCAGTTTAAGTAACGATGCGATTAAGGCTAGAAATACAGAACGCCAATTAATTAAAGGACTTGAGCAAGAAATTTTAGCCACAGAACGCCTTGTTCATGACTTGGAACAGACCAGGGAAAATTTAGACCAGGAACAACGCCAAAAAGAAAAAGACCAGGAACAACGTTCCCCTGAAGAATTAACCAAAATTGCATATAGCGTTATTTCGCAATATAACGACGCTATAGCCACAGAAGCGAAAAACATAGCGTCATCTATCCAAAAAACAGAAATCGAGCAAATAAACGCTGTTTTGGAGCAAATAGAGCTATCTAAAAGCGATATTAAACACCAAAAAGAAGAACTAGGAAAAAGACCCCTGTTTTTTGGCGGAAAATGGGATACAGCAAATGCTGAAATTCAGAAGCAGTTGAACCAGCTGGAAGAACAAGAACGAGAATTGAGGAATAACTCCCCTCGATTTGAGCCTGAACGCTATACAGATCGGGCAAAACTGACTGTAAACAAGGCTAATCCAAACCTAAAAGCTAAATATGACCGAGCAAGAAATTATCTTGAGCGAGAACAACAACGGAAGTTAGCCGAACAGGAAAAACGAAAACAAGAAGCCAAAGCCATACAAGAACAAGAAAAACAGGCATTTTTTGCACGTAAAGCCTTGCGTGAACAAGGTAAGCATGAAGAAGCCAACAAGATGCTTGAAGCCGAAAAGCGGAATAGACCACGTTCAAGATAGGTATATCTATGGTGCAAAATATATGATTTTGCACCATAGATATACCTATTCTTTTTGGTGTTTATTAAAATTATCTAAACAATACATGGTTTTACAGAGCGAGTGTCTACGAGCGAACTAGCAATATTCGACCCTCGACCCTCTGAAAAACCGCTTTTAAATGACTTGAACCCTAGAAAATCTATATTTTCATGTTGAAATCTGCACCTAGACCGAGCGAAGCGAGCATAAAGCCTTATGAGCGAAGCGAATTCATAGTTGCTTTTGCTTTTAGATTTCACAAACAGGATTAACCGAAAAATTGCCCCTCGAAGCGAGCTTGCGAGCTTCAATAAAGTACGAGCTTTAGCGAGTACATAGGGCAATTTTGACCCCTCCCCTCTTTTTTAATTTTTTTATTTTTTTTAATTTTTAGGGTGACTGAAATCCTTATATAGCAATGGTTTCAGACTTTATATAGCAACGTTTATCTTGCAATATAGCAACGTTTATCTTGCAATATAGCAACGTTTATCTTGCAATATAGCAACGTTTATCTTGCATATTACAACATTGTTATATAATGTTGCTATAACAACAAAATTCGAATAAGTTGCTATGTATGAAAAAAGACCTAGTCGTTAAGGATAATGCGCTGATCAATGCCAGTTATAATTTAGACCTTGCAGAACAACGCCTAATCCTTTTAGCAATACTGGAGGCGAGGGAGTCTAATATCCCTAGTGACCGTGATTTAACTATCCATGCAGAAAGCTACATTAACCATTTCAATGTCCATAGAAACACCGCCTACAAAGTCTTAAAGGATGCTTGCAAAAACTTGTTTGAGCGTCGCTTTAGTTACCAAAAATTAACGGCTAAAGGCAATCTTGAGAATGTTATGAGCCGATGGGTACAGCGTGTGTCCTATGTTGAAAATGAAGCCCTTGTCCGTATCAGGTTTTCAGATGATGTTGTGCCACTGATCACCAACCTAGAGAAGCATTTCACCAGTTATGAACTGGAGCAGGTAAGTAGCCTAACGAGTGCCTATGCCATACGTTTATATGAACTACTAATTGCATGGCGTAGCACTGGGAAAGTATCAATGCTTGAAACTAAGGAATTGAGGTCAAGACTTGGTGTATTGGACACAGAGCATCAACGGATGGAATCGTTTAAAAGACGAGTATTAGAGCCTGCTATTCAACAAATTAACGACCATACCGACATTAAGGCAGAATACGAGCAACATAAGCGAGGACGTTCAATCATTGGGTTTTCATTCAGCTTTAAACAGAAATCCAAGCCTAAAACAATCAACCATGAACGAGATCCAAGCACGGTTGATATGTTCTGCAACTTGTCAGACAGTCAGATAAATACTTATAGCTCAGTATTGTCTAAAGTCCACAGTATCAGCGACCTAGCAGGGAATAAGGACTATCAAGCATTTGCAATATGGATTGCCAATATTTTACGTGACCCGTCCAGTGTGCGAGAAGAAACGGCAAAACGCATATTCAAGGCATTGCGAACAGAAACAGATTTTAAAGGTTAAATGGGAGTATTACTAATGACTGATTTATCAAAACTAAGTGAAACCGAGCTATTAGCTATCTGGAATAAAGATAATTTTGGACTGAAAGGTCAACTATACAAACTAGAACAAGAGTACATCGAAGCCAAAGAAATATTGGATAACCGGCAGAATAAAGACCACCCACTTTATGAACGTCATCAAAGTTGTGTGGATGGTCTTATTACAAGGATTGAGCGTATAAAACAACAACTAAACAAATGCGAATAATCAGAAAAAATCTGTCTCGCCCTATGAGATAGTGTTTTCATCCTGATTGCTTTTAGATCGTTTTGACCGTAGCTCGTTTGCTTTATTCATCATCGAGCCAGCCATACGTCCACCAGTCGTAGAACCACTTAAACGACTACCAAGGTCACTTTTTAAAGCAGAACTCATATTCATGGCCATATTACCAGCCATAAAACCAGCTTTACCCATTGCACTCGATGGGCCTGTGCCAGTTGCTTGAGCCGTTTTAAGCTGTTCACTTGCCAACGCTCCAGCGCCTTTTGTAGCCATAGACGCACCAGCTGCACCAGCAGCAGCGCCAGCTGTCGCAGCAGCCACAGCACGTAGGGCAGAAGTTAAAGCAGCACCACTTCCAATAGATGAACCGTTAATCACACCTTGGAGCATATCAGGCACAATTTTGGTTAATGCCAGCAGTACCACACTACAGCCAATCATACCGACCAAACTTACATTGTCTTCAACATTAAAGCCCGTAGCCCACTCTTGGATAAAAGTAAGTCCAAGACCTGCAATCAATTGTAAGATAAATATTTTTGCACCGACTGAAACAGCATATTGAATAGTTTTCAAGGCATAGTCTTTCGTCCATTGCGAACCTGCAAACCCCATCATTAAGACACTAGCTGACACCACGATATACATTTCAACCAACGCCAAAACCAAGAACGCACAAATCAAGGCAAATGCAATCATGATAATGATTGAAGCAATCAGCATCCCCAATGAATCAATAGGCGACCAAGCACTTACCGAGTTTAAAATCTCTTGGACGATCTTCCAGCCGTTCACAAAAAAATCTGAGGGTGTAAGCAGACTGTAGCCACTGGCGGTAGATGCAGCCTGCCTGAAGCTATTTACAATCGCTTCAGCGAACGTTGCTGAGTTCATCAAAAGCCATGACATAAAGCCAGAATCAAAAAATTATTATGTGATCAGATTTCTTTTCTGCTCAAACTGCTCTTCAATTTTTGAACTCAAAAAATTGACAATAGGCTGCAAAGCATAATGCTCCTCTTGCCAATTTTGTTTGCCGATTTCCCCTCTATATTCCTGTATAAGTCGCTGCAATACGAATTTCTGCTCATCAGAAAGCTGAGACATAACCCATCGTGCAGCATTGTCTTTTGAAGCAATATCCTTCATCACTAAACTAAAATAGATCCGGCATAAAGCTAAAATCTGGTTTCTTTCATCTGCATCCTCATCCCAATGCGCTACAATTTCGGGATAAGTGTCAGACATTGCTTGCCATAGTTCTTGATCAGAAATTTCAGGTGCCCATTGGTTTAAAGCTGGCCCAAATAAAACTGTATGATGAGATCTCGCTTTTCTAAGCAATATACTAATATCTGGGTCTTTCTGTGAGCTCAATATTCCACCTTCTTTAAGCTCTTCACGCAGCCATTCACCAAATTGCATTTCATAACTTAAAGGATAAATTCCAGACTGAATCTCATCTTTTAATAAAATAGTAACTTCTAATGGCCTTTGTAATTCCCCAACAGGCTGTGAAATTTTTAGTAATTCTTGTGCAAGCTGCTCACGTAAAGCAGAAGTTAATGGTTGAGTGACCACGACCAGTACATCAAGATCACTTTCTGGCCCTAAACCACCGTCAACAGCTGAACCATAAAGATAAATTGCAAATAATGATTCCGCTAAAAGCTGCTGTAATTTTTCTTGTAGATATTCTAACTGAATTAAATCAGGCATCACTCACTCCTTTAATGGAAGATTAAATAATTCTCTATCTCGATTTTCGGTTAAGTATTTATCGAGTTGAGCCATTAACTTTTCATGAGCAACAGTGTCATTTTCGACGATTTTTAACATACAAGAGCCGATTAAAATCTTACGTCTTGTATCATTCTTTCGTTCTAACTCTTTTTGCTTAGAACGTTCACGAGCTACAGCAGCTTGTTTTTGAGCTTTTAACTGTTTTAACCGCTCTTGTTGCTTAGAAATTTGTTGTTCCAATGACTCAATTTTCATCTTTAACATACCTTTCAAATAGAGGAAATCCCCCTAAATCATAAGCGCACTTGAACATTGCTTTCAAGTTGCTATATGATTGTTGTGGGTTTTCCCGAAGGGCGCACTTTCCCAAACTAAAGTTTGGAGTGCGTA
>NZ_CP032127.1 GCF_002165375.2 Acinetobacter chinensis | reverse complement strand
AATAAAACCATTAATTTTCTTTTATATATGACAACTATATACTTGTCATATTTGGTAGTCAATCCGTCATAGTTAAGTAGTCAATCCGTCATAGTTAGTAGTCAATCCGTCATAGTTAGTAGTCAATCCGTCATAGTTAAACGTTGAAAGGCTTGCTCCATAAGGGATACAGCTCAATGAAAAGATTTAAAAGATATAAAATAATTAAAAATACGTTTGAAAAAATTGCCCTTGGTTTTCGCTACGCTCAAACTCTATTGAATCTCGCTTTCGCTCGATTCGTGGGGCAATTTTTTAGATCATTCTGTTGTGACTTTGAGAAAAAGCAAAGGCAAGAGCAAAAGTAACTCGGAATTCGCTTCGCTCATAAAGCTTTTTTACTCGCTACGCTCGATCTAGACTCAATTTTCTGCATGTGATTTACGCTTATTTAGGCTGTGAAGCCTAAAAAGCTGTTTTTCAGAGAGTCTAGGTGCGAATTTTGGTGCTTCGCTCGTAGACACTCGCTCTATTCATCCCGATTAGAATAAAAATATCCTCTATTTGGCGCTCATTTGCGTTTTTTGACCTGATTACTCATTTCAATAGTGGATTCTATGTCTTAAGTAAAAATGTGGCTGAAATCGCATGTGAGAGCGTTTTAACTTGGGTTTTATTTTTGATCTGTAGGCTAGAGTTTGCGCTTATAGATTTTTCTCTTAGAAACACAATAGTCAGGATCTCTTTTGGCCAAGCACTATCTTTACTGTCAATTAAGTCAATTAAATGGATTGGGAGCCGGTACATACCGGAAATTTTTGGTTCACACACCACGCATCTAAAGATAAAGGCCCCAAAGCCTTATAATATAAGGGATACAGCGGTTTTTTATATGTCTGGAAAGCGTTTACGCTTTTATCATGATTTTTATTATTTTTCATAGGTTTAGCTGTAAACACTTTTTGTTGCAGATAAAGTGCAATATTTACTTACAAAACAATAGGATAGCCTGTAATCAGCTTTGTTTACGCTTTTATATGAATTTCTCTTTTTATATTAGATATTTAACCTGTAATCATTAAAACTTAATACAGTGTTTACTTATATTTGATAGTTACTTTTTAGAAATTAGATGCTTAGATTGAAAACAAATGATAGGAGTTTTTCATGAACAGTACTCGAACCGTTGCCGTCAGATTAGACAATCAGGTTGCACAAGAATATGAGCGTTTGGCTCAGTTGAAGGGCGATAAATTAGGGACTTATCTGCGGGATCTTCTGACCAATAATTTACAGATGGCCAGCATTGAGCGACAAGTCAGTCGGATTGAAACACTGGTGAATGATTTTGAAAAAGATATTAATCGATCATTGGATCAATTTACTCAAGCTAATTCTTTGAATGAAAATTTATTAGGAGATTTAGGGGAAATATACATGTTTCAAATAGGCATTCTTATGAAGCTACAAACAGAGAAATATGAGATTCGAGGAATGCAGGCTAAAGGAAGAAGTCATGCCAAGGCTAGCTATCTGAAAGGAAAAAATCATGAGTAATATTATTCAACTTTCTAAACCATGTGCTTTCTGTGATTCAAGGGAAAACGTACAGCTTTTTGCAGGGCTGATGCTTTGCGGAAATTGTCAGGACAATATCCAGATTACCAATCCTGGCATGTTTGAGGCTAATGATCAGATTGAACAAAAAGCCCAGGATTAACCTGGGCTTTATAAATCAATTAAAACCTGGAGCCTATAGTATTTCCATTTTCATCTACAGCACCAATTTCGTAAGTATCATACCAAGTGCCGTTTAGCATGATATAAGTTGGCAACCAAAATGAAAATTTATTAACGGCCTTTAGAACATCTTCTAATTGATTAAACTCTGATGCATCTTTAAATCTAAAGAACGTAGTATTCATACTTATGTCTTCATCAACCCAAGCTGCACATTCCTGAATATTCTCATTATCATCGAGACCGTAGTTATCTAAAGCAACTTCAAATAGTCCTAATATATATTCTGGTTTTGGGCAACCATCTTCAATGATACCAATATCGCCATCGTCTAAGACGATGTCCATTGCTTCTTTAATATCCATTGCAATTACACATCCATCTAAATAGTTCTGGCGATGTGAAAATTGATCTGGTACGTGTTGATAATGCCCCTCTACGATTTTTTTAAGTTCACTTAAGATAGCTTCTTTTCTAAATTTTTTAGCATTTTTAACTCTTTCTTCCAGAGAGCCCCGATTTTTTGCTTGTCCCATTTTAAAACTCACTTGTATTTTTGATATTAAAAACTATATCATTTTTATATATCAAATTCATTGGTGATGAAATGTTAAATAGACTTTATGTTAAGGGGGAAAATGACCCGAAAGAGTTAGATATTTTGGTGTCACAAATTAAAGCTAGGACATATAACACGGAGACTTTAGGGGTAACTCATCAAGTACCATTTCGTATATATCAATGGAACTTTGAAAAGGTAGAGGCATTGAAAGCCCACCTCGGTAATCCAACAAGAAATAAGTTATTAAATCAACTACTTGAAATAGCTTTAGAGGAGGTTTTTAAAAAGTTAGAAGAAAATGATCCTGAGCAATTAAAGGAAATATTAGATTGTATTGGTAAGTTAAAATAAGTGATTTTACATTTAACTGAAGACAGGTGATTCTTAACGACAAAGTGTGTCGCAGTTATCATTTTTGAATGTGTTTATGAGTTAAATTGTTGATATTCTGATCAGATTTAATCAATTTGGAATAGTTAAAATGTCTTTAGTTGAACGTAAAACCTTAAATGAGTTTTCTACCAATAGTAATGATGCCTTTTTTAATCAAATTTTTTCTGCTGGATCTAAAGTTCCACATTCAGGAATCTATCGATGTACTCAATGTAAGCGTGAAGTCGCTGTCAATGATCATGATAAAGATAATAAATTTCCTCCACACTATCAGGATCCAAAGTTTAACTGTACTAGTCCTAAATGGAAGCCATATGTGATAGCCGATTCAAAAGCAGAATTTTAAAAAATATGGGAGTTTTTACTCCCATATTTTTTATTCTATAGGGATTTTAATAAAGTCCCATAAATCTTGAGCTGTTAAAGTGGATCATGTGAGAAGGGATGGGGTATTAGACCTCAGTTTCCTATGCAATAGAACCGCTATATTTCACATAAGTTTTGGAATAATGTATTTAGCTCGCCATATCTTTTATGGTCTACAGGTCCATGACTGGTAAGCCACTCTTGTCTTTTGAAAGTTTAATATTTTATTATTAAGACTCGACGAAAGTTAAAAAAACATAAGAAAAACAATTGGATTGTTTATTTAATGGTGAATAAGCATGATTACAATTAGTCAAAAAATGAAAAAAATTTCATTAATAGCCCTGATTTACCACTAATCATATAAGTAAGAAGAAGCAGTACTATTATTGTGAATATTAAAATATCTCCATCAGGGTGATGAAGACTAAATGCAATCAAATTTGTTTGGAGGAAGCCATCCAAAATCCATGATAAAAGGATTAAATTTACCGTCAAAGCTATCGCTATCAGTTTAGCTGGAGATTCTTCTATTTGTTCCATAAAACTCATTTTTATCCGCCTATAATATTCGAAAACTAAATGTCCAAAGATAGTTGGTTGACTTGATAGCTACATCATCATTTTTTATAGATACTCTCAATAATCTTGATACAGATCTTCACAAATGGTTTTTAACAAGCAAGCTTCGCATAAGAGATTTTTTTATGTTAAATGAAGAACTAGTCATTAGCTATAATGAAAGCTAAATCATCAATTTCATTATAGTTTTCTTTATTTTTTACAGTTGATAGAATTTTATGAACCTCTAATTTCCATAAACCATCTGTTGCTAAAAGATATGTTCCTTTTTTTCTATTAAATACATTTATTTCAATTTTTTTTAGGCGTTTAGTATTTAAAGAATTAGTTACAATATGATTATCAGCTGAAGATCTTAATGTTTCTTCTAAGTCTAAAGTTTCAATATCTATAATCCGGCACATTGTTAAATTATGTGGATAAGTTAACCACTCTAACTTTTTTTCAAAAATTAGACCTAAACGGCAGTCTCCTAGATGCACACTGTAGACCTTTTGGGGACTAAAAATGATTAGGCAGATACTCATGGCTGCTGGGATGAGCTGTCTATATTGAGATTTGTGAAATTCTTTAATTACTCTTTCAAGGAATTCTCTAATTACCTCATCTTCATTTATTAAATCTGTAAATTCTTCTTTTTTTTCCAGAATAAATTTATGGAAATTAGATACCAGAATAGCGCTATTGGGATGTTTACTATGTCCATCAATTACATAGCAAAGTTCTAAAAGCGGATTAGATTTAAGTTCACCGGTTCCATCTATTCCATGTTTGTTAGGAAGGCATTGATTATGAGTAAAATGGAAAAAAATCATTAGAAAGCTTTATTCCATTGTTTGATTATTGCGTTTATAACTTGCCTAACTCTTTCTTTTGAACCATATCGACATTGATCATCTAAGACAATTTCAAATTCTGAATGATGGTGTAACTCTAATAGTACATTAGAGAGATAATCTCTTAACTCTTGAGGGCTAGAGTATATTTCTTCAACTAGAGAGCTTCGACCCATACATACAGTTAAAATATCTTCTATATCTTTACTCATTAAGGGGTCATTATTTCCTCGACCTTTGTAAGCTTCAAATTTTGTAGCCAAAAAATATGGGGATTCGAGTATGTTTATTTCAGTTTTATTTGGTAGACAATACGTAATCTTGTGAGTAATAGCTTGTTCATACCAATAGTTACTAAAACCTAAGATATTTGAATCTGTAGGCATAAAGTCAACAATCAAGTCATTCCCTAATCTATAGCGACATAAAATATTATCATTTTGATCATTCACGAAACCTAATTTCCGAATCTTCTCTTCTAGTGAATACCATTCTGCATGAGTTGTTATATCTACAATTAGATCCACATCATATGTGTATCTTGTAGCTAATGAATGATTTTCAGGATCTAACAGTAGACTAGTAGTACATCCACCAATGAATACCATTTCCTGCCTAAGATCTTGAGTTAGGGCATTTGCTACTTTTTCTAGCATTATAATTAATGGTGAGTTCATTCGTTTTACAAGCCTAAAATGTCTAAAAATAGTTTTTCTGCGATATGTTTCTCTCTAGGAGAACCCATTCTAAAAATATCAATTATTGCAAATATTTCATAGAGATATTCATCATTAATTGCTGCATATGGTATTGATTTATGCATAGGTTCAACTGCTATGCCTGAAATAGATTTATAGGTTTGTATTGGCCAAATATAAGGTACTGGAGAGCTATATGCTAAGAGAGAATTTAGACCTTCTTTAGAAAATGCTGTAGGAAGCCCAAAATCCATTGATTTTAGTTCTGCTGGGAAAAAATATTGAAAACTATAAATGACTAAATGGAAAAATCCCCTTTTATTAATATCCCAATCCAGACTAGCTAAGTCCAATCTTTGAGAAAAGTTTTGATTGTGAATAACTAGTAGGCCAACTTTTACTAATCGTTTAATGCATTCTGATACTTCACTTTTACCCATAACAATAGATTCGGCCAGTCCTCTAACTGACAACAGATGGCTAAGAGATCTTTTTAAATAGAAGTCCGAGTAATCGTTGCTATAGGTCCTACTGAAGTTTGACGATGTACGTAATCCATTTTGAATAGATAGCAACTTTACTAAAACAAGAATATCTTGAGACTTAAGCATTTTAATTCACAGTGTCCGCTGTCCTAGGACAAAATGATATATTGATAATGAATGCATATGATTGCAAGTTTTTTTTGAAAGTAAAACTTATGAAAAAATTTGTCGTGAGACAGCTAACATTTGTGGAGCTGTACCAGACTAAGATTGATATGTGGAAATAATATAAGAACTAGGTTCTTTACACGCCCTTAAAGGTGAGCACTTTTAGTTGATATTTAAGATATTATGTTTTGATTAATGAGGGGATTAACACTTGAAACTTAACTACTTTACTTATTGTTTTGAAAAATTTGAAGATAAAAGCCAATTTAGAATGGAGATCAATGATTTTATTAAATCATCAACTTCGAATGAAGCTTTACCATTCGCTAAGCAAAACCGACATTCTGGCGAAAACCTATATTTACTTCCTGTCGTAAATAGCTTTTATTTATTTGTACAGACTAAAGATAGAGAAATTATTAAAAGAATTGAGAAGAAAGACGATGAAATTAAGGCTTATGAGATTCAGTCTTTATTAAGTAAAGATGAGAGTTTAGGGTTTGCATCGTATGTGTATTTTCATCCAACACTAAGAGTATTTGGATTTGCATCAAGAGTACTTTCTCCAAAGTTTACAGCATTCCAAATGTATATAAATAACTTACTTGTTATGCTCAGAATTCAGGATATTAGTTTTGTTGTTCATCCTTTGAAAACTGAAATTACAAAGAATCAGGCTATGACACTACCATTTATTGGAACTACACGGTTTTTAGTTCGTAAAGATAGTAGTCTAGGGGAATCATTTAAAGAATTTTTCTTAGGATCGACTAATCCTAATGATCTAGAAGTTATTGAAAGTTTTGAAATCATTATTAAGCCGGCATCAAGGAAATCTTTAACTGACACTATTAAAAAAACATTGGTATCTATGGAGGATGATGGTATCAAAGGCATTATTTTACGAGGAAAACAAAATCTTGAAGATAATGTAAAAGATTTTTATATCCATAGTGCTGGTGCACTATATGACGAGATTAAAAGCACTGAAGAAAGTAAGGTTTTCGATGAGATAAAGGAAAAAATTGAGAATAATGTAGAGCTAAAAGATAAGGTTGAAGAGTATGAACAAGAAGTCCCAGAACAGATGGATGATCGTATTGCTTATCTTTACAACCCCGCTAATTGGGCTTCTGATAGAGTGTGCCTATTTCCACTATCTCAATAACTTTTTTACTTTTAGCTTCTATAAAAATTCCAAAGATCTTGCAACTGCGCTATTGAGTTACTCAATAGCAATGTTTGGAATCGTAGCAATGATTGTAACGTTGGTATACGGACTATCTAAGCCAGGAGTTAATAACTACCGTAGAAAGTTCGGAGTAGCTTTTGCTTGTTTATGGGTATCGTGTCTTATCTACCTATCTTTGGCCGGCTTTCTATCAATACTTGGTTTTGCTAAAACAGAAGCTATTAATTTGTCAATTTTATTGAAGTTTTTCGTTGGATTATTTATTGCAAGTTTCTTGCAATCAGTCTTAACCATATTTGTTGGTATTAACGTATTGGTTAATAGCAATAAGGTGGCATAGCTTAGAACATTTAATTTTTCTAAAATGAGCATAATACTGATTTTTCGAGAACATTCGGACAATAAAAAACCCCGACATCCTGTCGGGGTTTTTCGTATTTGATGCTTAGGTATAACTCCTGTCGTACCTCACATTCCTTGTATCTGATCTTATTATTCTTATCTGGAGCATCCTGCTCTCTATGTCCCCATGATAAGAAATTGATGAAGAATGGCATAGACGCAAAGCACCTGAATGAATGTGCGCCAAAACGTACAAGTTTGGTCACTTTTTATCCCAAGAGTTGTCCGCAGAAATTGGGGATTATTTCTGAACTGTGACCCTTGAGAAATCAGGAAAAAATGTAAAAACGAATGTTTTTTGATCAATTTTATTGGCTAAAAGTTACAGTTTTGCTTAAAAAGAAACCGACTTGTTTCCAAGTCGGTTGAACGAGAACGTTCCAGAGGGTATGAATAACGATAAGATACTGATCTTAAAGTAATATTAAAAACACGTTTCGTATAAGCTCTATTAAGAGATGGATCCGTAAATTTGAACAACTCCTATAAGTGATATTCTGCTCCTCAAATGATGTTATAAACATCAATATATGGAGTATTTTATGGCACGTAGACCAAGAAGAAATCATTCAAATGATTTTAAAGCTAAGGTAGCACTTGCTGCGATTAAAGCAGAAAAAACACTTGCTGAATTGAGTGCTGAGTTTGATGTTCATCAAAACCAAATTATTGACTGGAAAAATCAATTGATCTCAGCTTCCTCGCAAGCTTTCGATCAATCAAAAGCTCCAACAGAACCACCCATCGATCTAAAAAAACTACATGCAAAAATCGGTGAGCAGGCATTAGAAATTGATTTTTTAGAAGGTGTGTTGAAGAAACTGGGCCGCTTCAACCACAAAAGTTAATCGACGACTCACTTCAGATTTCAGTATCTAAGCAAGCTAAGCTGCTGAAAGTCTCCCGTGGTTGTTATTACTATCGCCCAAAACCTGTGAGTGCATCAGATCTGAAGCTGATGCGATGTATTGATGAATTACATATGCAATATCCTTTTGCAGGCAGTCGTATGATGCGTGATTTGTTGAATCGTCAAGGACATCATATAGGACGACGTCATACACGTACTTTAATGAAGAAAATGGGTATTCAGGCGTTATATTGCAAACCAAATTTAAGCCAGGCTAATCAAGCTCACCGTAAATATCCATATCTGCTCAAAGGGTTGGCTATTCAGCGCAGTAATCAAGTGTGGTCTACGGATATAACGTATATCCCTATGGCAAAAGGCTTTGTTTATTTATGTGCTGTGATTGATTGGCATAGCCGCAAGGTACTTGCGCATAGGGTATCGATTAGTATGGAGGTGGATTTTTGTATTTCGGCTTTAAATGAAGCGATTGAAAAATATGGTCGACCTGAAATATTTAATACAGACCAAGGCAGCCAGTTTACCAGTGATGCATTTATTGATGTATTGAAATCAAATGGCATTCAAATCAGTATGGATGGTAAAGGTCGATGGGTAGATAATGTGATGGTTGAACGATTATGGCGGAGCGTTAAATATGAAGAGGTGTATCTCAAAGCTTATAGCAGTGTCACAGATGCGAAAAAGCAATTAAGTGCATATTTTGAGTTTTATAATTTGAAACGACCTCATTCGAGTCTAGACAAAATGACACCAAATGAGTTTTACTATGATCAGCTACCCCAACAAAACAAGGTGGCTTAACTAGAGCGGAATATCACTTATAAATACGCTTTTAGTTGTTCAAACAAGTGGGACCACCTCTATTATGTTAAATAATTAAGGATAAAAGCTTTATTACTAAATAGAACAGTTGCTTAAAGCAGTATAGAGTTAAGTTTGCATTTTAATATCAAGTTGTCTTTCAGCACCGATAATCACCATACGAATCCCATTTTCAAAAATGTCATCCGCATTCATATTTTGTAAGGTATTCACTCCTTGGAGCATGAGTGGATATATAGTTGGATCGGCTTCGAATGGTGGGTCTGATCTTATTTCTTCTTGCTGCTCCTCAAGGACCCACCCAACAATAAACCTTCCTAATGTCATAAGTAATGCAACTGCTTCAACAGGAGAAAACCCAGCATGAGATAACAGCGCAACTTGGGCCTCAATCGTGTTGAAATGTCCTTGACTGGGGCTAGTTCTTGCATGTAGACGAGCACCATCACGGTAAGCTAGTAGTGCTCGACGAAAGCTTACAGAATTAGCGAGCAACCAATCTTGCCATGTCATCCCATCGATGGGTAAAGAAACTAAATGGTGTTCATTTATAATGGTTTCCGCCATTGCTTCCATTAACAAGGATTTATTCTTGAAATGCCAATATAGAGTTGGAGATTTAATACCCAATCGTTGAGCTAGCTTGCGTGTGGTTATTGAATCTATGCCTTCTTCATTCAACATATCCAATGCGGTACGCAGGACTATTTCACGTGTCAGACGTTGAGGTGCAATATCTTTTTTACTCATAAATCTATCACTGATAGGGAGTGTGTGAGAGAATATTAATTCTATCATTGCTAGAGAAGGCATTTGTGAAGAAATCATTGAGCGTGATTTTAATCACTATATTTCTGGATGCTGTTGGGATTGGTTTAATTATGCCGATCTTGCCTGAATTATTACGGTCATTGGCTGGAGCTGAAGCAGGCGGTGTTCACTATGGTGCTTTATTAGCTGTGTATGCTCTGATGCAGTTCATTTTTGCACCTATCCTTGGAGCGTTGAGTGACCGATTTGGACGTCGACCTGTATTAATTATTTCAATTGCTGGTGCAACGGCTGATTATCTCCTAATGGCTGCTGCTCCTTCTCTATTGTGGCTATATATTGGTCGTATTTTTGCGGGAATTACAGGTGCCAACATGGCTGTTGCAACAGCTTATGTTTCAGATATTACTCCAGCCCATGAGCGTGCAAAAAGGTTTGGTCTCCTTGGAGCTGTCTTTGGTATTGGGTTTATAGCGGGTCCGGTAATAGGTGGAGTTTTGGGTGAATGGAACTTACATGCACCGTTCTTTGCTGCTGCTTTTATGAATGGGATTAATTTAATAATGACAGCAGTCTTATTAAAAGAATCAAAACACAGCAATAAAATGACTGAGAAGGTTCAGGAGCAATCAATATTAAAGAAATTATCCTATTTGATCACTCAACCTAATATGGCTCCATTGCTTGGTATCTTTTTAATTATCACATTGGTTTCACAAGTCCCCGCAACTTTATGGGTTATCTATGGGCAGGATCGTTATGGCTGGAGTATATTTATTGCAGGTGTTTCCCTTGCTAGTTATGGAATATGCCATTCTATTGCACAGGCTTTTGCTATCGCCCCTATGGTAAAGAGGTTTGGAGAGAAAAATACGTTGTTATGTGGAATAGCTTGCGATGCAATTGGTTTACTTCTTTTATCTATTGCTGTTGAAGAATGGGTGCCTTTTGCGTTGTTACCATTGTTTGCCCTTGGTGGAGTAGCCGTTCCTGCTTTGCAAGCAATGATGTCCAGAGGTATTAGTGATGAAAGACAAGGTGAATTACAAGGGCTATTAAGCAGTTTTAATAGTCTGGGGGCTATAATTGGTCCTGTATTAGTTACTAGCCTCTATTTTATGACTCAGGCATCAGCTCCTGGAATGGTATGGGCATTAGCTGCAATACTTTATGTAATCACCCTACCCTTATTGCTTAAGTATCGCCTGAATAAATATTCTGGAGTTCCATAAAATATTTAATTTATTGGTTTAAAAACTAATGGATTCTATAGTTTATCTAAAATTAACATAATACACGTTATACGAATTCCCAAGGCATGGCTTTTAGTCATGCTTTTTTTATCAAAAGACTATACCTGAATGATAGCGAGCCAAATCGCATACAATATCTATCATTAGACTTAATGCAATAATTAAATGATAGTATTATCATTAATCTAATAGAATTAAGATTAAATGATAGAAATGAATACACGTATTTATCTACGAGCTTCAACTAAAGATCAAGATGCAGAAAGGGCTTTGCAGATTCTTCAGGATCTAAACCAAAACTTGAATTTGGGTGAAACCATTGTGTACGTGGAAAACTATAGTGGTACGAAGTTAGACCGACCTGAATTGAATAAGCTACTGTCAGAAGCAAATCAAGGTGACACATTGTTAGTTGAAAGTATTGACCGCTTATCACGCCTAACCCAACGAGATTTTCAAGAGCTGAAGCGCAGGATCCAGGAGAAGGGACTTCGTTTAGTCGTAGCAGATCTTCCTACTACCTACCAAATGATTCAAACCAGTGACAGCATTACTCATTCAATCTTGGAACTCATCAACAATATGTTGATTGATCTTCTGGCAACAATGGCCCGCCTAGACAATGAGAAACGTATAGAACGTATTAAGCAGGGCCTGGCACGTTCGGGTTACAAACCAACAGGCAAGAAGGCAAATGAGGCTAAACATAAACGAATAAAAGAATTGCTAGTAGTTGGCAATATGACTAAGGAAGAAATTGCCAAAGCAGTGAATTGTGGAGTTGCAACTGTCTATCGAGTTGCTAAAGTTATCTAAAAGAGGCTTATCTCAACGCGCCCCCAATGGGGCACCGCTGCATTCAGGTTTGTTATTCCTAAGTAGAAATGTCCTACCTAATAACCAAATAGAAATGTCCTATACAGACACTTCCAAGTCAAGCACAGGATTCAGATTTCGTTCTTTGATTACTGTTTTCTGTGCACGTCTGCTCGGCATCTTTTGAGAACGATTGCGTTTGTTTTGCTGTTCTAATTCTTCGTGCTGTTGTTGAATATGATTGAGAACAGCACCTAAACGTTTATTCTCAACAACCTCTCGCTGGTTGAGCTGACTTAATTTATCGAAGATGCTGTAATTGATTTTTCTTCCTTGATGTTCAATGGCTACCGTGCCATCCGGGTATTCCAGAAACTCAAGATACTTGCCGATCAACCTTTTATTTTCTTCGGTATTTTCCAGTAAATATACGCATTTATCATAAGTAATCGTCAGGCTGTTCGTGACTCTGCGGGGTTCACGCCAGGTAAAAACATCATCTAATTCTTCGGCTGTTTCAGTGACAGTCCGGTGTAGATCCTTGGGATTAAAGGCCATATTGGCAAATTTACGATTAAATTGCTCGATAAAGCAGGGCAGCCAGGCATTCGCTTGCTCAATCGAATAGATGCCTTCCAGGCGCATTTCTTTAATCAGACGGTCCTGAAGCGTTCTATTCGCCCGTTCTACACGGCCTTTGGCTTGTGGTGAATTGGCGAAGATGATATCGATATTGAGGGTACTGAGTACGCGTCCAAACTGGGTAATCTTGGTGTCTTTCTTGCTGCTTTGATTCACCCTGAAGACTGAATGTTTATCACTGTAAAACGCCAACGGCTTACCATGCTGCTCAACATACAAACGTGTTGAAATCATATAGTCAAATGCTGATTCCGACTCACAGAAACGTAAATGCTGTAATTTTCCTGTGGCATCATCGATAAATACCAGCAGACAGCACTTAGCAGCGCGTCCTTCAAACCAGTCATGGTGTGAGCCATCGATTTGAATCAGTTCACCATAACAATCTCGGTTATAACGAGGCTGATACGGGCGTTTCAGGCGCTTGGCGCGAGGAATCCACAGATCGGCTGCAATCATCCAGGAACGCAGTGTTTCCACTGAAATATCGAATCCATGAACAGTGGTGAGCTTTTCATGCGCTAAAGTGGGTCCGAAACCATGCAGTTGATCCGAAACAATATTGAGGCACTTGAGTCTGAGCTCTTCAGGAAGCCTGGAATTGCTGATTTGGCCACGTGCAGCATGTGCTAATGCAGCTGGGCCTTGAGCTTTGTATTTTTGCAATAAACGTCTGATCTGACGTTCTGAAATATGAAGTAGCTGAGCAGCTTGGGACTGGGTTATGCGTTGATCACAGATTTCTTGCAAGACCGACAATCGTTTAAGTTCTTTATCCGACATAGACACCAACATATCAAACCGTCCGCTAAGAAAATTGCAAAAGTGCATATTCTAAAAGCGGACATTTTTACTTTGGAGAAACCGGACATTTCTACTTGGGGCTTACACAGGTTACTTCACATAAGAAATTTTATGTTAAATGATTGTTAGAAATGCCCCTTGATCGAGGCATTTTCTATAAAGAATACTAAAAACTAATTAAAGCCAACCAAGTTTCAAAACAAGGCAGTTCTCAGCAATCATATTTTTAAATTATATAACTCCCAACTGAGCTTTTGCTCCAACGATAAGGCTTTCATTTTGAGTTTCTAAGGCAAATAAACCATACATCAAAGGAGAGGCCGCTGCTCTTTCTAAAGTCTGTTCATATAGTTTATTCCAAACTTTACCCCCTAGTTTTTCATACTCGATGATTAGAGTTTTGAGGCTTTCTTCTCCAAACAAAGTTACATGCCCAGCAAAATCAATCGCTGGGTCATCTATATGGGCTGTTGACCAATCAATAACGCCTGAAACAGCTCCATCCTTTGAAGCTAGTACATGCCCAGCATATAAATCGCCATGTATAAATTGGGTGAAATCTGCCCATAGAACATCATTATCCAACCATTTTCTGTAGCGGGTTTCCAATTGCTCACTTATACCAATTTCAGATTTTACTAACTGCAAATTGTTTGCTATTTCAGGTCTTAAATCTGAAGGTTTCATAATTTTCAAATCATTTTCCCGAACTTCTTTTTCAGGAATACTATGGATTTCAAATAAGGTTTTTGCCAAAGATGTTATGTATTTCGGGCTATCTTTGTCCATATTCCAAATTATTTCATAGGTTTCAGCATCCAAATTTAAAACAGGATTATCTTTAAGTATGGGATAAGCCACTAATTCTGTAGATGAAATTCTCCAATCAGGAACCTCTACAGAAAGATGTTTTTTTACCAATTCTAAAATGCGTTTTTCTTTCTTGATTTGTTCCCTCATGCCATCACGACGAGGAATACGCAGCAACCATTGTTGCCCCTTTGTATCAAGAGCAAAAACGACCTTAAAATCAATGCCCATTTCATTGAAATTCATTTTGTCCGTAAGCAACAAGCCGTGTGCTTCAGCAAGTGATTGAATATCTTGAATTGTCATTTTTAATTTCCTTTAAAGAGTTCAATAATTAATGTTCGGATTAGATTGGCTATCATTAACAATCTCTCTCAAAAGTCTTGATGATTTTGTGGTCTTTGATCTCGTAGATAATGTCAGCAATATTATCGACCAATTGCTTGTCATGAGATACGAAGATAATAGTTCCTGCATAGGACTTCATCATTGTTTCTAATGCGGCAATACTTTTTAGGTCAAGATAGTTTCCTGGTTCATCCATAAGCAAAATATTATATTTTCCTAAAAGCATTTTGGATAAAAGCAGTTTGATGATTTCACCTCCCGATAAGTCGGATAAGTTTTTTTGAATATCATTCGCTCCGATCCCCATTGAAGCCAATACTGCACGAATTTCCGCAACTGTGTACTCGCACTCTTCCTGCATAAAGGAGAGCACAGATTTATGCGTGTTAAATTTATATCCTGTTTGTGTAAAGTAGCCAATTTCAGCTTTTGGAGATATGGTTAATCCATCAGCACGTTCTGATATCATTTTTAACAAGGACGTTTTCCCTGTTCCATTCGATCCAGTTATAGCGACTTTAGCGCCAAGCGGTATTATAAAGTTAGCGTCATCAAAGATAGTACGGCTACCAAATTTTAAGCTCAGACCATCTGCCGTAATCGGGAACTTATTGTGCAGTTCTAGGGCTGAACTTTGACGAAAACGAATAGAACGCAAATGCTCTGGTGCTTGAATATCTTCTAATGCAGCCAAACGCTTTTCCATACTCTTAGCTGCCTGATACAGTTTTCTTTGCTTGGTGCCAGTCATTTTTGCATGCCCAAGTCGTCCAGCACTTTCGGTAGAGTTTTTGGATTTTTCTCCTTTTTTCTTATTGTCTAATCGATTAGCTTGCTGGCGTTTTTCTTGCACAGCAGATTCTAATCGCTCCCGTTCCTTCATCATCAGCTCATATTCTACGGCTTGGTGTTGTCGCTCTTCTTCTTTTTGACGCAAGTAATCCGAGTAACCACCCCAATATTCCGTAATTTTACCGTCTTTTAACTCCCATATCTTGTCTACAACCATATCAAGAAAATATCGGTCATGACTGATAACAAGTAATGCTCCATCAAATGCTTTAAGTTGACCAATAAGTAGATCTATTCCATTGAGATCAAGGTGGCTGGTTGGTTCATCCGCTAGAATGCCATGTACTTGTTGGGAAAATGCGGCAGCAATTTTTGCACGAGTTTCCTCTCCGCCACTCATTGTGTCGTTTTGTACATTGGAAACACCAAGGCGAGATAACATTGCCCGGTCTTCGACCGTTTCTATTTCGATTCCGCCCAGTTGGCTGATATGTGCAAAATCACCAAAACGCTGTAATGTCGCTTCGGCTAAAACAATTTCGCCATTAAGTACTTTGAGTAAACTACTCTTTCCTGCTCCGTTATCACCCACAAGACCAATACGGTCATAAGAGTGAATTTCCAATTCATCAATATCCAAAACATCACGCCCAGCATAATCCAAGCGTATGTTTCTCGCTTTAATAATTAAACTCATTTTTATTTACTCCTGTTTAGCTCTTGAAATTTTTTATGCAGCAAACAGGATTTAGGTGAAAACAAAAGCTAGCATCACAGTGTCCTCCCAAAAAAAAAGCTATTCATCCACAGGGTGGACAAATAGCTAGTCAATTAAGTTATAACTGGAAACTATGCACTAAAAGCATACTTATAAATTAAGCATACTTTTACTTTATATATCCGCATATATTCTTAAAGACACAACAAAAGCCCACCATTATAAAATAGTGTCACTATGCAAATAGTTGTGTCTTAACGAATGCGGATAGAATGCATAAACTTACCTAAAAAATAAAATTCAGTTTTATGATAACTTTACTGTTAAAAGAAGTCTAGACAACCTTGTTTTATGCTTGGATATAAGGCTTATTTTAAAATAATAGTAGTGAAGATTTTCTAAAATTAACATAATACACCTTATACGAAATGCGTTATAATTATCTTTAGAAATCAATGCTGTAGTTTCTAGTTGATAGCTCATCTTCCCCAAGGTGGGCTTTTTTTATGATTTTTCACGTTCCACGCCTATTCTTTGATCAATGTTTCACAACTTTGATTAGCTCACTTGAATAATGCCCTTAGCCATTCGGTAAGAAAAACCGGCTTAACCATCCTCTTTTCGGCTGCTCCAGTTCAACATGTTCCGGCACTGGAATACGCTTATTTTCAGTCTGCTCCAGAGTAGTCAATCCGTCATGTTTCAGCTCAGGTTCTGGCCGAGGATCCGTTGCTATATTCTGGCTAGGTTTCTGATCGGTAAACGTAGTCATATTGGTTTTTGGGGCTTCTAATAGACGTTGCATTGCCTCAATTTGTTCGTCCTTAACATGTAACTGATCATTCTTAGCTTTTAATTCATCTCGTTGAAATTTCTCACGGTCATGAGCCTGTTCTAGCTGTTTTTGAAGCATGTGAACCTGTTGTTCAAGCAGGTGAACTTCTGACAACTTTCGTGTTTCGGTTGTCTGTGAACTGTTCACATGTTTAGATGGTTCACCAAAGACTCGAATAGCTTCAGAAAGATCAATTTTACCATCGCTATTCTTACTTAAATTACCTTTATTTATTTGTTTATAAACGGCTTGACGAGTCATTCCATAGAGGTTTGAAAGTTCGATAACAGATAGTGATTTCATGTTGTAATTTAGGTTGTCTATTATGTGAACTAAGATACATTAAGAAACAGTCAACCGCTACATACACAATCAAACCTCACCCTTTAAAACCTAAATTCCTAAGATGAGGAATAAATTGCTTTTGTTGTATTGGATCTCTAAGCATTTCTTTTATTCTTGATGCCAGTACATCATAGCTTTCTCCTTGAGCTGCTAAATGCGATAGCTCATGTAAGCGAGAAAGCTGATTGCCAAACATATTGATTTGAGCGTCTGTTAGTTTATAAACCTTATCTTGTTCGTTATTTTGATTAATGCTTTTTGATTTTTCTTTAAATGAAAAAAGAATATGGGTGACTTTACGACCAGTTTTTTTCTGCTCATAGGAAACGCTTAATGGGCTGCATTCATTTATTTGGTCTACAGCAGTATCAATTACCCGTTTTTTGAAATCTGCAAATAGTGGGTATTTTTTGCCAAGCTCCAACATGCTTCGTAAGCTCTCAACAGAGATTTCACGCTTACCTATTTGTCTGTATTGCACCAATAATTCATAAATACGAATACCATATCCACTATTGATCCCAGCAATATCTGATAGAGCATACTTAGTAAATTCTCTACTTAAATTAGATATGAAGGGCAAGATAGGTTTTGAAAAACGAATACCAATGATACTTTGACTATCCAAAAACTGGATCTCTTGTACCCACCTCATTTTTATAGATTTATCATCAATACTAAGATTAATAGATCTTTCATAAAGTCTATTAATACCTTCTTTTAAGTCTCTGTATGCGGTTTTTTCATGTACTCCTAATAGCTGTAGTTCACTAACGCTTACAGGGTATAACTCATCATCAGTAATAGGCTGGCTCTTCGGAATACGTGAAATAGCTGCCAAGACGATACGCTGTTCTACAGCACTTAATTGATAGGAAGCTTCTATAACTTGATTTGATTTAACAATTTGATTCTTATCCAA